>JBJMQN010000417.1:0-15208 GCA_045802665.1 Myxococcaceae bacterium
CCCCGAAGCGCAACAGGGCGAGGTCTCGCTCTCGGGTCCGCGACTTCATTATCTGGCGCGCGTGCTGAGGCTGGTCGTCGGCGATGCGCTCGAGGTGTTCGACGGCAAGGGCAATGCGTTCGAAGCGCAGGTGCGAGCGCTGAATTCGGAAAGCGCGACGCTGCTGCTCGGTGCGCCGCGTCCAGAGCCGAAGCCGCGCCACATCGCGATCGTTCAGGGGCTGCCGAAAGCGGACAAGCTGGAGCTGATTCTGCAGAAGGGCACGGAGCTCGGCGCGTCCGAATTTTTTCCGGTGGAGATGATCCGTTCGATTGCGAAGCGCAGCGATCGTTCGGAGAAGAAGACCGAGCGCTGGCAGCGGATCGCCGAAGAGGCCGCTCGGCAGTGTGGACGAAGCGACGTCCCGGTCGTGCGCCCGCCGATGTCGCTGGAGGAAGGGATCTCGGCGCTGCGGCCAGGGACCGTGGTGCTCGTGCTCGACGAAGAAGAGCAGGCGACCGGGCTGCAGACCGCGGCGGTGAGTCTGACCGCGGGTCAACCTGTCGCGATCGTCGTTGGCCCGGAAGGCGGATTGGATAGGTCCGAGGTCCAATGGCTCCTGTCGCGCGGCGCACGCACCGTCACCCTTGGCAGGCGCGTCCTTCGAACGGAGACGGCCGCGTTCGTGGCGCTCACTGTTCTACAGGTCGTCGATGGCGAGCTTGGCGTCTGAGCAGGCGAGCAACCGGGCAGTGCGGATGATCCAACAACCACCCCTTACGTGAAGGGCGATCGACACCCAATTTGTCCCCGACACGGAAGGGCTGCCGGGTCATTGGCGCCTTCACTCACAAGGAGACGGCAATGGGCATCATCGCATTCATCATCATCGGACTTATCGCTGGTTTGATCGCGCGCGCGATCATGCCGGGTCAGCAGTCAATGGGCCTGCTCGCGACCACCCTGCTCGGTATGGCTGGGTCGCTGATCGGTGGCCTCATCGGTTCTCTCTTCAATCGCGGTGACGGGCGGCTGTTCGATCTGCGTCCCTCTGGAATCATCATGTCGGTGATCGGATCGATCGTGCTGCTCCTGTTGGTGGGCTACGCGGGACGCGGACGACGCGTTCACGTCTAGCGACTGAGCTTCAGTGGTAACGATGGGGCGGACATCCTCAGGGGTGCCCGCCCCATCTCTTTCTTGCGGGAAAGGGCGCGTCGTTCTCTAGTCCCCCCGCCGTGGCACCCGACAACCTCTCCCGCTGCATCAAGTGCGGATCTCCGCTGCCGCCCGAAGGCGAGTGCACGAACTGCGCGGCAGGTGCAGGCGCGCCAAAGCCGTCGCCCGCGCTGCTCGATAAGGAGCTGCAGCTGGATCGGAGGAGCAGGCCGCCGGAGGGTGAAGCGGCGAAGCCTCCGCCCCGAGCGCCCCCGCCTCCTCCGCCCGCGACCGGATACGTCCCCGCGAAACCGCCGGGTGCGAGAGCCGATGCGCCGACGGAGTTGGGATTGCCGTCGATCAAGCCACCGGTGAGATCGGAAGCGCGGACGGAGCAGGCCCTGCCGCCGGTTCCGCGAACGGGAGTCGGGCCGACGGCGACGGGACATCAGGGTCCGGGCGCGACTGGGCCACGAAGTTCGCCGATGAATGCCGCAGGATCTGCGGTGCCGGTCAATGCAGCGGGCGCGTCTGCGCCGCCTCCGCCGCCGCGAACTTCTCAGCCGGTCAATGCAGCGGGCGGGTCTGCACCGCCGCCGCCGCGAACTTCTCAGCCGGTCAATGCAGCGGGCGGGTCTGCACCGCTGCCGCCGCCGCAAGGGATCAACGCATCAGGAGCGCCGAGCAACCCGTCCGCACCGGTGCGATCATCGCCAGCGATCAGCGCATCCGGAGCGCCCAGCAGCCCGTCTGCATCACCAGCGATTACCGCATCACGAGCGTCCAGCAGTCCCCCCGCGCCGCTGCGATCGTCGCCCGCGATCAATGCATCGGGAGCGCCCACGAGCGCGTCTGGGTCGCCACCACCGCCGCAGAGTTCGCAACCGATCAACGCATCAGGAGCGCCGACCAGCCCGTCCGCGCCGCCGCGAGCTTCGCAGCCGAGCAGCGCACCGTCGTCGCAACCTGCGAGACCTTCCGCTGCCAGCTCACAACCTCCTGCCGGCGCAGCGGTGCCCTCATTTTCACAACTGACGCCCACCTCGACTGGACCGAAGGCGCCGCCACCGAGCGCATCCCCAGCCGCGTCGCAGAGTCGTCCGATGCCCGTCGGCCAGCGGGAAACGATTCAGGGATCGCCACCGGTTTCAGTCGGACAGCGCGAGACAGTCGCCGCAGCGCCGTCGATCGCTCCTCCTCGTCCAGCGACGACACCGGTCGGTCAGCGCGAAACGATGCAGGCACCGGCGATTTCTCCTCCCCCGATGAAGGTCCCGCCTCCTCCTCCACCTTCACGGGTGGACGAAGAGGAGGAGCTGGTCGCGGCGACTCTGGGAACGCCCGCGGTCTCGAAAGCCGACGATGTCAAATCGACTCCGCCCGTCTCAGGCGCATCGGCTCGCACCGCGGACGTCGCTGCGTCACCTCGGCCGATCCCACCAAAAGAGCGCGCACCCACCGCGACGAACGAGCCCGCTCCGACTGCTCGGACCGCGAACACCTCAGCAGCGCGCGCTCCGACAGCCGGCGCTGAAGCCGTTCCTGCGCGAGAGGCCACGACGGCCGCTCGTGCCACTTCCACAATGGAAGTTCACGCCGAGCCCGCTTCGCTGTGGCGGCGGCTCCTCGCGTTTGCGATCGACAGCGCGGTTGTCCTCGCCTTCGTCGGTCTCTTCTTCGTCGTCGCGACCACCATCGCCGGAGTGCATGCGCCGCCCACCGAGTTCCGCGGGATCGACAAAGCGATGGTGTACATCCACGCGTTCGAGAAGGTGCTGCGGCAGGTCGGGGCACTCGGGCTGCTGCTCGCGCTGCTCTATGCGACGGCGTTCGCGGTGGTCTGGAATGGGCGAACGCTGGGACGGCGGCTCCTGGGCATCCGGCTCGTCGACGGTTCGGGACTCCCTCCCCGGCCAGTTCGCGCGCTTCTCCGGTCGCTGCTGGCGGTGTTTTCCTTCGCTTTCTTCCTCGGGGGCTTCTGGTTGGCGTTGTTTGACCGGCGCGGACAGACGCTCCACGACAAGCTCACCGGGACGTTCGTGATCCGCCCCAGTGAACGCGGTCGTTGAGGATTGGCGCACTGCCCGTAAGATGGCCCGTTCTTCATGCCGGCACGGCTCGCCCAACATCTGATCCAGCGGGGACTGCTTCCCGCGGAGCGCGTAAACGAAGCGCTCCGGCGTCAGGCCGTTGCGGGCGGCGCGCTCGACACGCTGCTGCTGGAGCAGGGATCGATCGCTGAAGCGGGCATGCTGCAGGCGCTGGCGGACGTCTCTCACGCGCGCCCGGTGAACCTCGCGGACTTCGAACCGAACCACGAGGTCGCCTCGCTCATCCCTCAGCGAGTGGCGGAACGGCTCGGCATCGTTCCGCTCTCCGTCGACGCGGGCACGCTGCACGTCGCTTCCGTCTATCCGCCGTCGCCGAAGGACATTGGCGAGGTGGGGCTCCTGCTCGGGCGGCAGGTGGAGATCTGGGTCGCGGTCGAAGCGCGCGTGCGCGACTGGATCGCCTCCATCTACAAGCAGCCGCTGCCCACGCGCTACGCCGCGCTGCTCGCCGCGCTGGATCCGTCGCGTCCCCTGCCCGCCTCCGCGCTGTTGCCGAACGCGCCGAAAGCGATCGCGCCGACGCCGCCTCCGCCGAAGCAGAAGGGCGGGCTCGTCGTCGTGGAGGATTCCTCACTCGAGGAGTCGCTCACGCGCGACATGGTCGAGCAGCTCGCGCGCAACGTCGCTGAAGAGCCGATCCTGCTGCAGACGAAGAAAGCTCCACCCGAGCCGCCGCGCGCCGCTGCGCCGCCGCCTCCGTCTGATCGCGAGCAGACCCGCGCTGCTCCGCCGGTGCCTTCGGATCGCGAAGAGACGCGCGTCGTTCCGTCGCTGCAGGGACGTCCGCCCACCGACTACGAACCGACGGTCGTGCGCTCTGCGTACACGCCGGAGGCGGCGAAGCCCGCGACGTGGGATCGCGAGGAGACGCGCACGCTCTCCGCTGAGACGTATGCGCAGTTCGTTCGCGAGAGCAAAACCGCGCAGGAGCAGGCTGCCAAACCGCCCGAGCCGCTCCCCTCGCTTCCGTCCGTCGCGCCGGTCGCTGCTCCGGCGACGCCCCCGAAGCGAGCGAAGACCGAGCCCAGCTTCGAGATTCCCGCCGCGTTGCGAGCAGCGCAGCCTGAAGAGCGAACCGTCGAGCTCTCCGCGCCCACGCGCAGCGCACCGCCTCCGCCGCAAGAGCAACCGCCACAGCAATACGAAGCGCCGCAGCAGTACGAATCGCCGCAGCAGCCGCAGTGGGGCGCACCGAGCGCTCCTGAAGTCACCATCGACTACAACGTTCCGACGACGACTCCGGGTGCTCGCCGGCCGCCCGCAGGCGTGGTGATTTTCCCCGGCAGCCGCAACGGCGGTCCCGCTCAGGTCGCCGGCGATCTGCCGATGCCCGCGGTCGATCGCCGCGCGCCGCCTCCTGAGCCTCCTCCCGAGCAACAGCAGCAGGCTCAGTACGACGAGATTCCGAAGTGGTCGCTCGCGGACGCGCGCGAGGTGTTGCGTCAGGGCACGAGCGATCGCGAGTACATCATCGACGTCGCGCTCCGCTTCGCGCGGCAGACGTTCGAGTTCACGTGCGCGTTCGCTGTGGTGCGCGGCGCGGCGGTGGGCTGGGACGCTCGCGGTGAAAACGTGGATCGCGCCGTGGTGCAGCAGATCAGCATTCCGCTCGACGCGCAGTCGGTGTTCCGCACCGTAGCGCTCACCCGCGGCAGCTTCGTGGGGCCGCTGCCTCCGGATCAGCTCACGCACTACTTCCTGTCGCTGCTCGGACGAAATCCGCGCACTGCGTTCGTCTTCCCGGTTGAAGTGAAGGGACGGCTCGTCGCGATTCTCTACGGCGACTGCGGCCCGAAGCCGATCAGCCAGCGCCGCCTCTCGGACTTCATCCTCTTCTGTCAGGAGCTCCCCGGCGCGTTTCAGGAGCTCATCGTCTACCGGAAGCGCTACCTGCAGCAGCAGTGGGCAGAGCAGCAGCAGGTCGAGGTGCCGCTGCCGGACACGAACGCCGCGTACGGGACTTACGAACAGCCCGCTGGCTATGACCAGCAGTACGCGGGCTACGAACAGCAGCAGCAGCAACCACAGCCGGGCGAGCCGGGCTACGAAGCGCAGGTGCAGTTCGACGCGGTGCCGCCGCCAGTCTCGCCGTACGAGCGGGAGGTTCAGCGCGAGGAGCCGCCGGGACTGACCGCTGCCGCACCTCTGCTCTCCTCGGCGACAGACGAAGCACCTCGACCCGCGGGATTGGGCTGGGGCGCGGGCGGCTGGGGAAGTGGCAAGGCGTCGGGAGTCGGGCGCAGCGCTTCGATGCCGGTGTTCGTGACGGAGGTCGCCGAACGGCCACCGCCGGATTTCACGCCGGTGCTCAGAAGGCTCATCGGCCCTGATGCCGCGGATCGTTCGCGAGCGATGGCCGAGCTCGCCCGAGTCCCGGAGGCCGCCGCGCGCGTGCTCGCGGAAAATTTCCCCGGACCCACCGCGTGGTCGCGGCTCCCCGTGATGGAGCTGCCGGAGGCGGACGAGCTGGGTCCCATCCCGGCGGCGATGGCGCGACTCGGAAGATCCGGTGCGCAGGCACTGGCGCCGCTGCTCGACTCGGATGATTCGGACACGCGCTACCTCGCGCTGCTGACCGCTGGAAATCTGCCGTTCCCCGAGCTCGTCGGCGGCGTTCTGCGCGGCCTGTTCGACTACGAGCCGGACATCTCCTCCGCGGCGCGTGCGGCGGCTTTCGCATTGCGCCGGGTTCCGCGCTTCGACGCGGCGATGAAGGATCTGCGCAGGGAGCTCGCGGCGACGGATCCGCTTCGGCGTTCGCTGGCCGCTCGCGCGCTGGGCGGACTGCATGACCGCGAGTCGGTGGACGGGCTCATCAACCTCACCAACTCCGACGATCAGATGGCCGCGCAGGCCGCTGCGGAAGCGCTGCGCGAGATCACCCGCGCCTCCTACGGAACCACCACTCGCTTCTGGCTCGCGTGGTGGGCGGAGAATCGCGACAAGCGGCGCGTGGAGTGGCTGGTGGCGGCGCTGCGGAGCCGCGAGTTCGAGATGCGTCAGGCGGCGATCGACGAGCTCTCACGCGCGGTGAGCGACACGCTGGGCTACCTCGCCGACGTGCCGGAGAACGAACGGGAGCCGGCGGTGCGCCGCTGGGAAGCGCTCCTCACTCAGACGGAGCGCGGGCGGAAGTTCGAGCTGTGACCACGCACGTCTGGATCTCGCTCGTGGCGAGCGCGGGGCAGTTGGCCCTCGCCTTCGCCGCGCTCCGGGTCGTCCAGAAGCCGCTGGGATTGCCGCTCACGCTGCTCTCGCTCGCGCTGTTCGGCTGGAACACAGCGTCCATCGGGTACGAGCTCTCGGGGCTGCCCGCGTGGCACTGGTTCGAGGTGATCATCAGCCCCACCAGCACCCCGCTGGGCTTTCACTTCATCCTCACGTTCGTCGGGCGAAGGCGCCAGCTGCGCGCCTTGAACATTCTTGCGTACCTCGCCTTCGGGCTGCTGTCGCTCTCGTCCGTCGTCGCGTTCCTGTGGCCACCGGCGCGTGGGTTCGCGGACAGCGGCATGTTCGCCCGCGTGCACCTGCTGCTGATCCTCCCGGTGCTCTCGCTCTCCGCGTATCTGCTCTGGCTTCACCTCGAGCGTGCGGCGACGGAGCTGGAGCGCGCGCGCACGTCGCTGCTCCTCATCGCGATCGGCGTCATCGGCGGGTTCGCGTCCACCGAAGTCCTGGCGGACCTTGGCTTCCCGGTGATGCGCATCGGCAGCATGGGCATCCTGATCGGCACCGCCCTGATGGCGGTGGTGACGTTCCGGCTGAACCTGCTCCAGGACGGCCAGTTCGGGACGTTCGGCTATCTGTCGGTGTTTTCGCTCTCGGCCGTCGGCGTGCTCGCGTACGTGGGCATCTTCAGGTGGCTCGGGTTTTCGACGGCGCTGCTGATCACGTCGACCGCCGTGGTGACGCTCGGGCTCGTGGCGGCGGCGAGAAAAATCGCGGCGGTCTTTCGCGGCAGGCGCGAGCGCGTGGATCGCTTCGTCACCCTCGGCCGGCTCTCCGCGCAGATGGCGCACGATCTGAAAAATCCGCTCGCTGCGCTGAAGGGCGCGGCGCAGTTTCTTCAGGAGGAGTCCGCGCAGGGCCGAGGCGTGAGCACACCCGAGCACCGCGAGTTCGTGGATCTGATCCTCGATCAGGCGGACCGGTTGGGGCGCGTGGTGGATCAGTACCAGCGCCTGGGCAGCGTCGAGCCGCTCCGCATGCCGCTTCCTCCCAATGAGCTGGTCCGTTCGGTGCTCGCGCTCCAGCACTTCGCGTCCACCTCGCAGGTCTCGGTGAAGGCGGAGCTTGGAGACGGACTGCCGCAGCTGCTCGCGGACAGGGATCTGCTCGCCGGCGCGCTGGAGAATCTGCTCCGCAACGCGTTCGAGGCGATGCCGGATGGCGGCACGGTGACCGTTCGTACGGCCGTCGCGCAGGCGGATGATCTGGGGCCTGCGGTGCAGATTCAGGTGCAGGATTCCGGCATCGGCATGGACGCGCGCACCCGCGAACGCGCCTTCCACGACTTCTGGACCAGCAAGCCGCACGGCACCGGCATGGGGCTCGCCTTCGTCCGCCGAGTGGTGGAGGCGCACGGCGGCGACGTCGCACTCGAGAGCGAGGAGGGCAAAGGCACCCTCTTCACGCTGCGGATTCCCGTGGGCGGGTGACGGAGCGCTCGCGGGTTCGTGTATGGTCCGCGCCGCATGGGAGAGCTCAGCGGAACTGCGCTGCTGGTGGACGACGACGCGGCTGTTGGAAAGGTCCTGTCGGCGATCCTGGTGCAGGCGGGGATGAAGGCGCGGCACGTGCGCTCGGGCGAAGAGGCGCTGCAGGAGCTCACCGTCCGGCCGTACGACGTGATCGTGACCGACCTCCGGATGCCCGGCATGGACGGGATGCAGCTGCTTCAGCGGCTCAACCAGCACTACCCGGAGATTCCGGTGCTGATGCTGACCGCGCACGGGACGGTGCCGCTCGCGGTGGAGGCGATGAAGGCGGGCGCGGCGGACTTCGTGCTCAAGCCGTTCGATCGCGAGGAGATTCTGTTCTCGGTGCGAAAGGCGCTCGCGTCCGCCCGGCATGCGGAAGAGCGCGCTCAGACCTCCGCCTCCACCTCGGGAATGGTGGGCCAGAGCCAGCCGCTCAAGGACGTCGAGGCGCTGCTCAAGCGCGCGGCGGCAGGTACCGCGACCGTGCTGCTCCGAGGAGAGAGCGGCACCGGCAAAGAGCTCGCCGCCCGAGCGGTCCACGAATGGTCCACCCGCCGTCAGGGTCCGTTCGTGAAGATCCACTGCGCCGCGCTCCCGGACTCGCTGCTGGAGTCCGAGCTGTTCGGCTACGAGAAGGGCGCGTTCACCGGCGCGGCGTCGCGCAAGCCCGGCCGGGTGGAGCTGGCGCAGAATGGGACGCTGTTCCTCGACGAGATCGGCGACATCACGCCCGCGATGCAGGTGAAGCTGCTTCGGCTGTTGCAGGATCGCGAGTTCGAACGGCTCGGCGGAACGGAGACGCTCAAGGTCGACGTCCGGTTCGTCGCGGCGACGCATCGGAGCCTGGAGCAGATGGTCCAGCGCAACGAGTTCCGCGAGGACCTGTTCTATCGGCTGAACGTGGTGCCGGTGTTTCTCCCGCCGCTGCGCGCTCGAGCGGAGGACATCGATCCCCTCGCGCGCCACTTCGCGGCGACGGTGGGCGCGGCGAACGGAAAGCCCGAGCTGAAGATCGAGCCGGATGCGCTCAACCTGCTCCGAGCGCAGAACTGGCCCGGCAACATCCGCCAGCTTCAGAACTTCATCGAACGCCTCGTCGTGCTGTCGGAGGGCAGCTCGCTCACGCTCAGCGAGGTGCAGCGCGAGCTCGGACGTCAGACGGTGTTCCAGCCCAGCGAGTCCGCGGAGGCGAAGGAGGCGCAGCTGCCAAATACCGGCGGCACGCTGGATGAGAAGCGGCGCGAAGCGGAGAAGCAGGCGCTGATGGACGCGCTGGCGCAGGCGAGAAACAACCGCACGCTGGCGGCGAGGCTGCTCGGGGTGAGCCGTCGCACGCTGTACAACAAGCTCGAAGAGTTCGGCATCGCGTGAGCGCTCTCCTTCTCGTCGTCGCGTTGGCGGCCGCCCCGTCTCCTCGCGTGGCCGCAGGCGCGGACAGCTACGTCTTCATCCCGAGGCTCGACAAGCTGGATGGCGTGAGCGCGTTCACGCAGCTCGCGGGACGCAAGACGCCGATGTTCCGCTCCGTCGTCTGGAGCGAGGAGCTCGTGCCGCTGGTGGGCGTGGATCTCACGTCGGTGGAGTCGTTGAGCGCGGCGGGGATCGATCCTGCTGGCAGCTACACGATGTCGGTTCTGCCCGCGGGACGGATCGCGTGCGCGCAGCTGAAAGATCCGAAGGTGTTCGTGGACAGAGGGAACTCCGCCGTCCTGATGCAGGGCGAGCGCTGGGGCGGATCGATTCCGCTCAAGGGCGGCAGCTACGGCGCCGCGGTTGCGGAGGACAGAGGCTCGGTGGTTTCCGGCTACGTTCAAAAGGGCAGCGTCGGATGCATGATCCGCAGCCCGAAGGGACGCGGCGCGAGTCTGTTGGAGGATGCAGCGAAGCTGCTCGACGCGCCGAAGATTCCCGCGAACTGGAAGAACGCGACCGGACTTCCCGGCGTGATGTTCGCGGTGTCGGACGAGACAGTGATTGGCCTCACCGCGACCGGAAACGTGCTCACCGCGGATGCGAAGGCGGCGAGGTTGCCGATGGTGTCACCGACGCTGCTGCCCGCGGGACCGAGCCCGTACGCGGACATGCCGATGGATGGCGTCTTCGCGGCGAAGTTGCGAGTGGATCCGGCGTCGGTGCAGGGGTTCGCGCGCGGCTTCGGCTCACAGCTCGCGATGTTCTGTCCCGCGTGTGACGACCGGGCGATCTCGACGGCCGCGGCGACGCTGACGTCCGAGTTGACCGGGCAGATCTATCTGCGAGTGGATTCGCTCTCGCTCTCCGGCGCTCTCAAATCCGATGCGACGCGCTACTTCGCGGTGAGGCACGCGTATCTCGCCGAGCTGAAGAATCCGGACGCGGTGAAGGCGCTGCTGGACAAGCTCACGAGCGCGCGCGGGATCCGGCAGACGCCATACGGAATCGCGCTGGTCACGAATCAGGGCGACATCGACCTCGGCGTGTACGGCAAGCACCTGTGCATCTCGAATGATTCGGCGGCGCGTCAGACGGTGATCGCCGCGCTCGGTGAGGCGAAGGGCGGGAAGCTTGGGCATGGCGCGGAGCTCGCGGGAGATCCGAAGTTGGTGTCGCGCGCGCTGAGACAGATCTCGCTGCTGGATGTGATGGGCAACTCGCAGGCGGCGGGACTGTTCGCAGCGAGCGTGGAGATGGGACCGCTGCTCGGCGCGTCGACGTCGGTGAACGGCTGGGCGGACAGCGTCACGGGCGGCGGTTACCGCGGACAGATGCACTGGACGCTCGATCCGCCGAAGACTCAGAAGCAGGATGGCGGCAGCGCGTCACCGTAGCGGGGCGGCTTGCCTCACTGCAGACGGCAACGCTCCGCGCTGAGATTCTGTCCCGATGTCCGGAGCCCCGCGACGCGCAGCGCGTTCGTCAGATCGAGATCGTTCCACCCGAGCGCTTGAGCCCGTTTCAGCGCCAGATTGGAAGCGTCGAGCTCCCCTCGTGCGAATGCCACGCGTGCGGTGCGGAGCTGCTCTTGTGCTTCCGCGTCCGCATTCGCGGGGTGTGGGGCCCTCACACATCGGCCGGCGACAACGCGTGAATCGGTGTCTGCGAACGCCGCGGGATCGTCCTGACGGCGATCGATCGCGGCCGAGTCCTTCACCGCGCCGACCGCACGGATGAAGCGAACGATTTCGGCCACGTCTTCCGGGGACAGGCGTCCTGCGTACGCCTTCATCTTCGGAGGAACACCCTGGAGGATCGCGCGTTCGAGCATCGCGTCCGTGCGAGAGCACTGGAACGAAGGGGCTGACATGTCGGGCGCTCCCTTGCTCCGGCCGAGCGGCGTGTCGGCGCGAGCCGAACTACCGTGACAGCCCTTACAATACGCGCGCCAGACGAGGGGAGGCGCGACCTCCGGCTGGTAGCTCGTCGCGACCCTCACGACTTCGCACGTCCTGGTGGGAGGGACCGGCGGGTCGACGCAGACCAACACTCCGGAAAGGTCAATCACGGCCTCCTGACCCGAGGCGGGTTCGGCGCACAACAACACCGAGATCAGCGTCGCACTGAGGGGCAGCATCTGCAGGGATACGGATGAACCCAACGGACGTTTCGCTCGCGGGCTGAAGAAGTGCGCTCCGGGGCAATCGCTGTGCTAAGCGCGCGGCCCATGGCAGCGAACACGACTGAGACGGATCCTCTGCGCGCGCGGCTCCAGGAGATGGAGCAGCAGGCGGAGCTGGGCGGCGGTCAGGAGCGGATCCAGAAGCAACACGAGGCCGGCAAGCTGACGGCGCGCGAGCGCATCGAGCTGCTCCTCGATCAGGGCTCGTTCACCGAGCTCGACAAGTTCGTCACGCATCGCTCCAGCGACTTCGGGATGGCGGACAAGAAGATCCTCGGCGACGGCGTCGTCACCGGGTACGGCACCGTCGACGGCCGGCAGGTGTTCGTGTTCGCGCAGGACTTCACCGTGTTCGGCGGCAGCCTGTCGGGCGCGTATGCGCAGAAGATCTGCAAGGTGATGGACATGGCCACCCGAGTGGGCGCGCCGGTCATCGGCCTCAACGACTCGGGCGGTGCGCGCATTCAGGAAGGCGTGGAGTCGCTCGCGGGCTACGCGGACATCTTTCTACGCAACACGCTCAGCTCCGGCGTGGTGCCACAGATTTCCCTCATCATGGGTCCGTGCGCGGGCGGCGCGGTCTACTCGCCGGCGATCACCGACTTCATCCTGATGGTGAAGGACACCTCGTACATGTTCATCACCGGCCCGGACGTGATCAAGACAGTCACGCACGAGGAGGTGACGAAGGAGAACCTCGGCGGCGCGCTCGCGCACAACAGCAAGTCCGGCGTCGCGCACTTCGCGTCGGACAACGAGCAGATGTGCATCCAGACCGCTCGCGAGCTGCTCTCGTACATGCCCTCCAACAACATGGAGGATCCTCCGGTTCAGCCGAACGACGATGATCCGTTCCGCGAGGAAGAGGCGCTCAAGACCGTCGTCCCGCAGAACCCGAACAAGCCGTACGACATCAAGGAGATCATCCGCCCGATCGTCGATCAGAAGCACTTCTTCGAGGTGCAGGAGCACTACGCGAAGAACATGGTCATCGGCTTCGCGCGGATGAACGGGCGGTCCGTCGGAATCGTCGCGAATCAGCCGGCGGTCCTCGCGGGCGTGCTCGACATCGACGCGTCGGTGAAGGCCGCGCGCTTCGTGCGCTTCTGCGACTGCTTCAACATCCCCCTCGTCACGCTGGTGGACGTCCCCGGCTTCCTTCCCGGAACGGGACAGGAGTGGGGCGGAATCATCAAGCACGGCGCGAAGCTGCTCTACGCGTTCGCCGAGGCCACGGTTCCGAAGGTGACGCTCATCACGCGCAAGGCCTACGGCGGCGCGTACGACGTCATGGCGTCGAAGCACATCCGCGCAGACATCAACTTCGCGTACCCGACCGCGGAGATCGCGGTGATGGGCCCGGAAGGCGCGGTGAACATCATCTTCCGCAACGAGCTGCAGAAGGCGAAGGACGCGAACGCGGAGCGCACGAAGCTCACGAACGACTACCGCGAGAAGTTCGCCAACCCGTTCAAGGCAGCGGAGCTCGGCTACATCGACGAGGTCATCAAGCCCGAGCAGACGCGCGCGAAGATCATCAAGGCGCTCGAGATGCTCAAGGACAAGCGGCAGGAGAACCTGCCGCGCAAGCACGGGAACATCCCGCTCTAACGCCGGGTTCTGGCCGGCGCCGATGACCCTCCTACGGAGGACTGACGCCGGAACACTCGGCTGGCGAAGCGGATCCGCACGCCGCCTGAAGCATCGCCTTCGCGCACGCGGCGATCTTCTGCGCCTTGTCCTGCGACACCGCCGCGTGGGTCCGGCCGCGGCAACGCTTGGACGCGGTCTCGCACTGCGCCTTCGCGTCCTTCGCGCACGAGGTCTGGTAGCACTGCGCGCCCGCGTACAGGTCGCACAGCCACTTGTCGTTGTACGAGCCAGGCGCGGTGGACTGCGCCGTCGAAAGCATCACTGTTCCCGAAACGATCAGAGCCGCGAGCATCCCCATGCCTCCCGAAAGCGGAGGCGAGAGTCTACCTCCCAGCCTGGTTGCTCGCCGAGTTTCTGACCGCTGCGCATCCTCACCTTCGCGCACACGGAGCAAAGCTGATCGCCCGGTGAGCGGCCCATTGACGCGCTTCTCCGTCGCCGCATTGAGGGTGCGGTGAATCTTGAAACACTGCACACTGCGCGCTCCGCAGCACTTCTTTGGGGGTTCCTCACATGAATGAGGTTACCGACACGTTCGGTTTCAGCTTCGGAGACATGGCCACAGGCCTCGTCCTCGGCGGCTTCGCGTGGTTCGTCGTCCGCTGCATCCTGACCGGCTTTTTCACGGTCAATCAGAACGAGCGCGCGGTGAAGCTCGTCTTCGGGCGCGCCAAGCGGCTCAAGGAAGGCGCCACGACGAAGACCGGCCCGATGAGCGAAGGGCTCACCACGCACGACGAGAACCGCTACGTCTATCCGGTGCTCGAGGTGATTCGTCCCGGCGGCCCGTACTTCAAGTGGCCGTGGGAGAAGATCGTGAAGGTCTCCGTCGCCACCGAGACCGTGAGCATGGCGTACGACCCCGAGTCGAAGATGGCGAACTCGGGCGGCCGTGAACTCGACGCGGTCACCAAGGATCAGCTCAACGTCAGCCTCACCGGTCAGCTCCGCTACCGCATCAGCGAGAACAACCTCTACGCGTACCTGTTCGGCGTGAAGCGGCCGATCGCGCACGTGATGGGCTACTTCATCTCCATCCTCCGCCAGCGCATCGCCTCGTTCGAAGCGCCCGCGGATCCGAACGCGATCGGCGGCAGTCAGCCTCTGGACGCAACCGCGGTGTCCGGCGTCTCGATCAACGATCTGCGCAAGAACCTCCGCGACCTGAACGAGCACATGGATCTCGAGTGCAAGGGCTCGGAAGCGCGCTACGGCATCGTGCTGGACGCATCGCTCATCACCAGCATCGGCGCGCCGGGCGAAGTGGAGTCCGCGCTCGCGGCGATCAACACCGCGCACAACCACGTCAGCTCGGATGTCTCGCTGGCGCAGGCGGCGGCGGATCAAAAGCTCGTGCTCTCCCGCCGAGCGGTGGAGATCGAAACCCTCAAGGCGCAGGCCGAAGTCGAGCCGCTGGTCGCGATGGCCGAGCAGCTCAAGCTCCTCAAGATGTCCGGGCCCACGTCGCTCAAGGCGTACGTGCGCAACGCGCGGTTGAATCTGTTCCAGAAGGCAAGTCAGGTCGTCCTGGGGGTGAAGCCGTGAGCACGTTGATGGGATTGATCGTCGGGTTCTTCGGCGCGCTGATCGCGGTGCCCACAGTGCTGGGGCTCCTCAAGAAGTTCGGCTTCTACGCGATCGTGGATGAGCGCACGTGCAACGTGTACGTGCTCTTCGGCCAGGTCGTGGGCGTGCTGAAGGAGCCGGGGATCCACTCGCTGTTCGGGATCATGGGCGCCAAGGCGCTGATCGTGAACTGGTTCGGCCGCTGCCAGGTCGTGGACCTGCGGCTGGATCAGCAGTACCAGCGCAGCCTCCCGGTGAACTCCGAGGAAGGCGCGCCCATGGGCATCGGCGTCTGGTACGAGATGTACATCTCGGATCCGATCAAGTTCCTCTTCGAGAACGCGGATCCGCGCGGCTCTCTGGCGGCGAACGTGAGCAACGCGGCGGTCCGGTCGCTCTCGAACATGAAGCTCGGTGAGATGCTGGAGACCCGCCACACGATGAGC
>JBJMQN010000418.1:0-3137 GCA_045802665.1 Myxococcaceae bacterium
CGGATGCGATCGCGGATGACCTTCAGCACGAACGCGCGGCTGTTGTTTTCGGCGACGACCTCGTCGGGGAACGTCGGCACCGTGACCGTGTAGACGAACCGGCCGGTCTGGTCCGGCGTGAAGGTGAACGAGACGGTCTGCACGTCATCCGAGCTCTGCAGCCGCACGGTCTTCGTCGCCACCGCCGTGCCCTCGCGCGAGAGCACCACCGGAACTTCAGCGCCGGAGAACCCGCGCCCGCGAATCTCCACCTCCACGGTGATCGAGTTCCGCACGAACGCGAAGTCGTCCACCTTCACGTTCTCCACCGAGAGATCTTTGAGCGCAGACGCTCCGACGAGGAACGTGCTCACCGGCACCTCGAGCTCTTCCAGCGCCGTCTTCGCGCGCCCGTTGATCCCGCCCTGCAGCTCCGAGTTGTCCGCGCCGTCGCTGAACAGCAGGATGCCGGAGAGCTTCTTCGAGGCGCCGCCCTGTTCGCCGGCCTTGAGCGCTCGAATGGCGGACATGAGATCGGTGCGGCCACCGCGCGGCGGTTCGGACTTGAGCGCGTTGGGCGACGTCGGCGCGAGCTCCGGATCGAACCCGTAGAGCTCCAGGTTGAAGCGGTCCTTGAGCTTCTCCAGCGAAGGCGAGATCGACGTCAGGTAGTCCGCCGTCAGCTCCTCGCGGCTCTGGCCACGGGACTCCGCCGGAAAGCTCATCGACGCAGATCGGTCCACGAGGATCGCAACGCGGTTCTTCACCGCCGCGACCTGAAGCTGACGGATGCCGGGCTCGAGCAGAAAGAACAGCGCCGCGATTCCTGCGCCAATGCGGAGCGCCCAGAGGACCGAGCGACGCAAGACCGAGGGCTCCCTGCGCACGCCCCACGCGGCGAGGCCGATGCCCAGCGCGATCGCCACGCCCATGACGATCACTGCCCACAGCGGCAGCGGCGAGAGGCTCACGAGCTTCCATTGGTTGAAGCTCTGCCCGTTCATCGCCGCTTCTTCATGATCGCGTCCAGATGGACCGCGTCGTCCTTGTAATCAAGGCACAGCGCGTACATCACCAGATTGACGCCGAGCCGGAACGCCAGCTCGCGCTGAGGCTCACCGCCCGGCGTGCATTCGAACTCGTAGCTGCCGCCTTCGTCGCGGTTCCACGCGCCCGCGAGATCGTTCTGCGTGTAGATGACCGCCGCGCGCTTGCCCACGAACGCGCCCTGAAGCTGCGGCCGGTTCAGCACCCGTCCCGGCGCGGCGTCGAGCAGATAGAAGCTCTTGAAGATGACGTGCTGGCCCGGGATGTCCTGCAGCGGCGCGGAGGGCAGGATGCGGGAGAGCTCTTTTCGGAACGACGCATCGAAGCCCGCGCCGTCCGATGCATCGTTGGCGTCCGCGAGGAGAAAGCCACCGAAGGTGAGATAGCGCCGGAGATTCTCCACCTCCGCGCTGCTGAGCGGCGGGAGCGGGCCGTCATTGCCGAGGTAGAGAAACGGAAGCTCGAACAGCTGCGGCGAATCCAGCTTCACGGGCCGCGCGTCGAGGACGGTTTCGACGGAAGTCCGCCGCTGGAGCTCCCACGCCATGCGGCGCAGGCCGGTGCTTCGGCTGTCCCAGCTCCCCGCGTGCTGGGCCATGGCCGGGATGAACTTCGCGCTGTCGCCGAAAGCACGGGCGCGCGAGGCGGCGAACATCGCCAGCGCGGCGGCACCCGTGAGCAGCGATCGGCGAGAGGGGTTCATCAGGGAAGGCACGTATATACCCACCGGGCGGCCGCGCATTCCTGAGTTGGCGAGCCAAACGCGCCGGGCTGTGAGGTATAGACGTTTCACATGGCTGCCTCTGCTGCTGACAAGACGCGCATGGCTCCCGCGTGGAAGTTGTTCGACGAGGGCGACAAGCTCGGCGCGCGAAAGATCGCGAAGGCTGTGCTGCACAGCTCGCCCACGGAGAAAGAGCGCGCCGAAGCGGAAGACCTGCTCACGCGGACGAAGACGCCCGGCATCGCGTGGATCTTCGCGGGGGTGGTGATCGTCGCGGCGATCATCCTCACGCTGTTCGCCCGGAGCTATCTCGATAAATGACCGGGCTGGTCCCCGAATCGCTCGACGCGTATCGGTCGTTCAACCCGGCCGGTTGGGTCAGCGCCTACAAGCTCTTGCCGATGTGGGCCGGGATCCTGTTCGTGATCCTCGGCGTCGGGATGCTGCTGTTCGGCGGAGGGAAGTTCTTCCGGCTCGTCGCCGGGCCCCTGGGCGCGGCGATTGGATATCTGTGGGCGCCGATCGTGATCGGGCGGCTCGGGATGACAGTCTCGAGTGAGGCGATCGCGTACGCCGCCGCGGCGTTTCTTGGCGTGATGGGCTTCGTCTTTCCGCCGGGGCTCTGCTTCTTCGCGATTGGCGTGCCGTTGGGGCTCATCGGCGGGCAGATCGCGGGAGCGAATGACTGGGCGGTGGGCTTCGCGCCCGCGGCGTTGATTGGCGGGACGATCGCGGCGGCCGCGCATCGGATCATCGCGAGCGTCGTATCGTCGATCTTAGGCGCGTGGCTTCTGGTGCTCGGGATGCTCGCGGCGTTGCATCAGGTGGGGACGCTGGTGGCGATGGTCGCGCAGCAGCCGTGGGGCGTGATCATCGCGGCGATCCTCTTCGCGATCGCGGGCAGCGTCTACCAGATCGCCGTGCGTCCCTCGCCGGAGGAGGCGGAGAAGATCTCCGCGGAGAAGGCGCTCGCGAAGAAGCGGAAAGAGGAGAAGGCGGAGCTCGAGAAACGGTGGGGGAAGTACGTCAACAAGTGAGACGTCTTCAACAACGCCGGGGCTCCGCTTCAGCGCTGACAGCTAGGCGAAGGTCTCCTGTCCGATCTGCCCTCTGTCGACCTTGTCGATGACTCCGCAGAGGACGTCGTAGCGCTGCTTGAGCTCCTGCTTGGCTGCCCGGAGATCAGCGTGCGCAATTTCGTTCAGCAGTCCGTCTCGCTGGGCGATGAGGACCTGCCGAAGCTCCAAGAGCTCCGCATCCGTCAGGTAGAGGTTCATGGTGTGGCCTCCTTCTACGAGCAAGGATCCACATCCGCGCGCGCGATCGCATTCAGCGGCGACTGCCTGCGTGCTCTCCAGGCGCTCTACTTCATCGCGTCCATCACCAG
>JBJMQN010000419.1:0-9078 GCA_045802665.1 Myxococcaceae bacterium
AAGTGAAGCGTCACGCCGGCGAGTGCGCTGCGTGCAGAGCGAAGCTGCGCGGCATCGAAGAAGAGCAGGCGAAGTTCGAGCAGACGATCTCGCTGGAGCGTTTCCGCGCGGGCGTCGAGCGTGCGGCGCGCGGAAATTCAGGAGCGCCGAGGAGCCCCACCGGGATCTTCGTGATGGCGGCGGCAGCAGCGGTGGCGCTGTTCGTGGTGCCCATCGCGGCGATCAAGGCGAGCGGGCCGTACAGCACGGGCGGCAACGGCATCAAAGGCGGCACCGCGGTGGAGCTTCATATCGCCGGCGCGAACAACGGGCCGCAGCGCGTGGGAGCGAAGTCTGTTCCCGAGCTTTTGGCCCCGGGTGAGCGCGTTCGGATCGAGTACGAGCCCGGCGATCACCGCTACCTGGCCGCGGTCTCCGTCGACGAACAGGGAGAAGTGACGCCGCTCTATCCGGAGAACGGGCCCGCGCTGAAGGTCGAGCCGTCCACGCACAAGGGCTACCTGCCCGATTCGATCGAGTTCACCGGCAAGGGCGCGGAGACGGTCGTCGTGCTCTTCACCGACGCGCCTATAGACATGAAGGACGTCGTGAGCGCCGCGAAGGATGCGTACGAGCGCGGCGAGAAGGACGTGCAGAAGCTGCCCGACCTGTATCTGCCCGGAGAACAGGTCCACCGGACGGTGATCAAGCCGTGAGCGAGAGCAGGCACAGCGACGCGACTCGGACTGAGCTCGCGGATTGCGTTGTGCCGGGTTCGCTGGGCGCGGCGTTCTTCCTCGCGCTCTGCGTGCTCCTCATTCCGTCTCTCGCGAATGCGCAGAACGTTCGTCGCTTCGCGGTGATCGCCGGCAACGACGAGGGCGGCAACGGGACGCGCCCACTGCTCTACGCGCAAGACGACGCACGGAAGATCTACGACATCCTCAACCGCGTCGGCGGCGTGCCGACCGAAGACTCGGAGCTCGTGCTGAACGGGAGCGCGGAAGATTTCCTGAAGGCGCTCGCGGATACGGAACGGAAGATCGTCGAGGCACAGAAGAACGGAGAGCGCACCGCGCTGTTCGTCTACTACTCCGGCCACGCGAAGGACGGAGCGCTGCGGCTTGGTGGCTCTTCGGTTCCGTTCGACGCGCTGAAGGCCCGCCTCTCCGCTGCGCCCGCGGACATCAAGGTCGGCATCTTCGACTCTTGTCGTTCAGGCGAGCTCACGCGCAGCAAGGGCGCTCGGCGCGCTCCCGCGTTCGAGATCGAGACCGCGAAGAACGAAGCGACGAAGGGGCTCGTGATTCTCACCTCGTCCTCCTCCGACGAAGACTCGCAGGAGAGCGATCAGATAGCGGGCAGCTACTTCAGCCATCACCTCGCGAGCGGCCTGCTCGGCGACGCGGACCGCAGCGGCGACGGGCGCGTCACGCTCTCCGAGGCGTATGCGTACGCGTACGATCGCACCGTCGCGGATACCGCTGCCTCCGCCGCAGGTCCTCAGCATCCAACCTTCAGCTACGACCTCGCGGGCAACGGCGATCTCGTGATGACGGATGTCGCCACCCACAAAGAAGGTCTCGTCCTCGCGAAGTGGGCTCCGGAGGGCGCGTGGTTTCTGGTCGATCCGCGCGGCTTCGTCGTCGCCGAGATCTGGAAGCCCAAAGACGTGGAACGCCGCATCGCCGTCGCCGCCGGTGACTACCGGGTGAAGCGCCGCCTCGCGGATCGCCTCCGCATCGGCGAGGTCACGGTCGCTGGCGGCAAGATGACCGTCATCGACGACACCGAGCTGCGCGACGCACCGTTCACGGACGATCCGGTGAAAGGCGTGGCGACGGATCTGCGGAGATCCACCTGGGCGTTCGCGCTCTCCGGCAACGTGCAATCGTTCTTCGATTCGCCGACGCGGTCCTCGCTCTTTCCCTCCGCGCCGATGCTGGGCGTCGAGGCGAACGTCCGTCACTTCCTCCGCAAGGATTGGATCTTCGGCTTCGATCTCGCATTCGGCGGCGCTCAGAACGGCGCCGTCGCGGTCACGCCCGAGTACAAAGTGCCGTTCAAGTACTCGCAGCTGTCCGCCGGCAGCTCGCTCACGGTCGAATATCCGACCGGCTCCGGCAAATGGATCCCGTTCGTCGGCGGCCGGATGGCGCTGCTCATGATGACGCGCGAGTTCGATGCGGCGGCGGACCTTCCGAAGCAGAGCTTCTCCACCATCTCGCCCGGCCTCGTCGGCGGGCTTCGTTACCAGCTCACGTGGAAGTTCGGAGTCACCCTCCGTGGGCGCGTTCACTACCTCCTCTACAACGTCGATGAGAACCGGTCCCTCGGGTACTGGGAAGTCGCGACGCTTCTGAGCTACGAGCTGTGAGGCATCACATGAAGACGGTTCGATACAGCGTGCTGATTCTCGGAGTGGCGCTCGCCGGCTGCGGCGGGAACTACTCGAACGATGACATCGCGTTCCTGAACGCGCTGCCGCACCGCGAGGATCTCACCGCGAAGCCGCCGGACTCGACCGGCACCACGCAGAGCGGATTGCAGACGCGGCAGGACGGGCTTGCGGTTGGAGAGCCGTCGAAGGCGTATGCGGATACCAAGGGCGCGTCGGATCAGGTCAACGGGATCCTGGAAGTCTTCCTCGGCGTCGTGGACACGGTGCGGAAGTTCCCGCCGACGGCTCGGACCGAGAATTCGCGCACCTGGGGTCCGTTCAAGGACGACAAGCACCCTGCGTTCAACGTGGAGATGGTGATGGACCGCGACGGAGATCAGTTCAGCTGGAAGATCGAGTTCCGGTCCCGAACGGCGGCGAAGAACGATCCCTGGCTCAAGGGACTGGATGGAAAGTTCCTCGCGACGGGCGGAGCTCGCAAGGGCACGGGCGAGCTGCATTTTTACGCGAGCACGCTTCGTGAGAACGGCCTCACCGATGCGAACGACGATGGGAAGCTCGCGCAGATGGACGCGACGTACGTGACCGACGCGCTGCCGATCGAGATCGACGTGCAGCTCGCGTTCAACACCGATGCGGGCAAGAAGTCGCTCGACTACAGCTATCGCGAATTCGAACCGGGAGTCGCATCGATGACGTTCACTGCGCCGGGGGACGCAACCGGCAGCGTGCTCAACGTCCGCAGCGGATGGGTGAAGAGTGGCGCCGGGAAAGCCTCGATCGACTTCCAGGACGCGGCGGGGAATCACACGAGTGGTTTCGAGTGCTGGGACTCGAGCTTCCGGGTGAGCTTCTACTCCGAGGCGTGGGTCACGCCCCCTACCGCTGGCGACGTGTTCTCCTGCCCCGATCCGCAGGGCATCTGACCCAGCGCTGTTCGCGCCTGTAGCTCAAAAATTTGCGATCTCATGCGGCAGGTTCACACTTGCCTACATGACCGCACCTGCTCCCACTGCCCGTCTCGAGCGCGTTCCTTTCGCCCGCCCCGTCCGTGTGACGCCGTTGGAAGGCGGTCAGCCTTCTCTTCGGCTGCTCGGGGGCAACCTCTCTCGCAGCGGGATGTTCCTCCGCAGCCCGCTTCTGCTGGAGCCGGGAACGAAGGTTTCGCTGTCACTCGAGGCGAAGGGCCAGACGCTCCCGTTCGCGGAAGGCGAAGTCATCTGGCAGCGCGAGCCCGCGAAGGCGAGCGACGGCGCGCACCCCGGCTTCGGCGTGAAGTTCACGCAGTTTCTGCATCCGCGTTCGCCTGAGCTCGTGAATGCGCTGGTGACGCGCGGGATGGAGAAGCTGCAGCAGCCACCGATGCAGGCGGCTGCGCCCGCAAGCGCCAACACGGACGTCGCGACGGGACCACAGACGCCGTCGAAGGAACAGCTCGAGTCGTTTGCCTCTCCCCCGCCCGCGTTCACGGAGCTCACTTTGAATGACGTCCCGAAGGAAGCAGACGAACCCGCGTTCGTGAAGAGCAGCCATCCGCTGGTCGTGGATCTGGAGAAGGAGCCGGCCGGGATTCCAGAGGTGGATCTCGAAGACGAGCTGGATCTCGCGCCGCCGACGAGCCTTCGTCCCACGATTGGCCGGGTGATCGGCACCGCGGGGTTCATGCTGCTGATTCTCGTTCCGCTCGTCGTCGCGATTGGAACGTGGAAAGCATCCAAAACCGCCGAGCCCGCTGTGCAGGCGCTGGAGCAGAGCGAGACGCGCGTCGTCGAGTTCGCTCAGCCGGTCGTCGCTCCGGTCGCGGTTCCGGTCGTGACTCCCGTCGTGACTCCCGTGGTCGCTCCGGTCGTCAACGCAGACATGACTCCGAAGGTCGAAACGGTCCTCAAAGAAAAGGTCGAGACGAAGCAGACGCCCGTCGCGATCGTCGCGCCGAAGATGGTCGCTGCATCGAAAGCCACCCTCCCCCTCGAGCTTGCGGCTGTGACCGGTCTGTCAGTCAGGTCCACGGGCAATGGACTCGATCTCGTGCTCGTGCTCGGCAGCAACGCGACGATCCGCCGGGCGTTCGCGCTCAAGTCTCCCGACCGTCTCGTCATCGACGTCGGTGGCACCGCGCCGAGGAAGTCCGTGACGATCGCGAATACGAAGCTGCCGAGCGTGAAGCAGCTTCGGGTTGGCGCTCAGGCGGACGGCGCTCGCCTGGTGTTCGATCTGTCGAAGCCCGTGACCAACGTGAAGGTGGCCGGCTCGCACGTCAGCGCCGAGCTGCGCTGAGCCCCGAAGTCGCGCGAAGCACTAGCCCGCTGACGCGCGCCACGCCTTCGCGAAGCCGCCGCTCAGGACGAACCTCGGGAACGTCACCCACTGCTCCACGAAGATGCGCGACACGACATCGCCTGCTCCCTCGAACGGAACGGGCGGTGTCGCCTCCATCTTGTGCGTGCGTCCCTGAATCGCGACGGCCAGGACCATCGCCACCACGCCGGGAATCAGGTTCCACAGGCTCGTGAACGGCGCGGTTATCACCGAGAGCGTCCCCGCCCAGAACATCGGCACGGTGAAGATGTGGACGATCAGGTTCCGCCGGTCGACGTGGTTCTGCGTGTACAGCTCCCACTGCCACTGAAGAAGGTTCGCTCGCATCGAAGGTTGTCTCAGTGCGTTCCCGCGTCGGCGATGAAGGCGGTGATCCTCGCCTTGTCAGGGTGATTGGGCGAGATCGCGAGCACCCGCGCCCACGCCTCCGCCGCCTTCTGCGTCCTGCCGTCCGCCTGCTCCAACGCGGCCAGGTTCTCCCACGCGGGAAGGAAGTTCGGATCCAGCTTCAGAGCGCGCCCGAACGCCTCGCGCGCCTTGAGCGCCGTCGCAGCCTCGTGCTTCTGCTCGAACTTCGCCGCCTCCGCACGACCGAGCACGTTCCACCCGAGCAGAAAGTTCGGGTCCGCCTTCGTGGCCTCGTTCGCCCGCGCAATCGCCTCGTCCAGCTTCCCGGCAGTAAGCGCCGCATCCGCCAAACGGAAACTCTCGATCGCCGGAGGGAGCTTCGCCTCGCCCGCGTCCGCGACGACGACAACGGGCGGCGGCGCGACGGTCCCCTGCCCTGCGTCCTCGAAGACCGGCTGCTTCTTCTCCTCGCACGCCGTGAGCGCCACGGCGGCGAGGAGGATCATCACACTTCGCTGCATCACTGACGCCGGTAGAGCATGCCGCCGGAGGTGACCGTCGCGCCCGGACGGGCGAGCCGGTTGATGAGCTCGTTGCGATCGATCGTGCCGCTGCTCGGGTTGAACATGAGCGACGCGGACCACATCGACAGTTGTCCGGACGGCGATCCGCGCGCCGTTGCGAGCGAGCTGACCGCGGGCAGCGTGTAGCTGTTGGCACCCGCGACGGTGGGCCCGTAAAGCACCCAGTCAAACGTCTGGTTCGCCGCGCCGCGCCTGAGCGTGACCATCGCCGTGTTCGCCGGCGCGTTGAACGCGAACGTGCTGTCCGCCACGACCGGGATCGGCGTGAGCTGACGGTAGAAGTACTGCATGAACGAGTGAGTGCCCGCCACGTCCGGCTTGCCGTCGCCGGTGAGGTCCACGACCGCCACCCCTTGCGGCTGCCCGTTGCCGACGTAGCTCGGGCCGATGAAGAAGTTCCCGTTGTTGCCCGAGTACACGGTCATGTTCCCGGTGTTGTACGGGTCCGCAACCACGAGGTCCGGCTGACCGTCGCCCGTCACGTCCCCGACGTCGAGCGCCCTGCCCGCGATGTTCGGGATGGTGCTCACGCTGTAGCTGCCCGGAGACTGCTGCCTCCAGATCACGCCCTGGAACGGACCGCCGGCATTGTCCGAGATCGCCACGATGTCTTTGCGCCCGTCGTTGTCGAAGTCGGCGACGACGAGGTCGATCAGGTTGTTCACGCTCGCCGAGTTCAGAATGGCACCCGCCGTGAGCGCTCCGTTGGCCGAGCCGTTGTAGATGCGCGCCTGCACCGCGGAGTGCTGCGTGAACACGACGTCCGGGAAGCCGTCCGCGTTCATGTCCGCGATCCGGAACCCGCGCGGGTCGCTACCGACCGCGTATACCGTCGGCGCGGTGAGCGCGTTCGATCCGTTACCGAACGCGACGACGAGCTGACCACCGGGGGAGACGCCGCCCGTGGCCACCACGTCGGGGTTGCCGTCGCCGTTCATGTCCGCGCAGCGCACCTTCAGCGGCGAGGTGACCGTGGCCTGGGTGGCGAGCGTGAAGGTGCCGGTGCCGGTGCTCACGTAGATCGACACGCGGTTGTTGGCCGTGTCGGCCAGCGCGATGTCCGTCTTGCCGTCCTTGTTGAAGTCCACCGCCGAGATCGCGGACGCCCCGAACGGAACGCTGGTGGTTCCAGCGATCGGCCAGTTCGTGCCTGCGCCGCTGACGTTGCTGAACACCACGAGCTGACCCAGACCGCCGCCGCTCTCCAGCGTGACCACGTCCGGGTAGCCGTCGCCGGTCACGTCGCCCACCGCCACGTCCACGCCGTTCGGGCTGAGCGGTGCGCTCGAGGACTGGATGAGGCCTGAGCCGAAGGTGCTGCATTCGGTGGAGCCGGGGGTCCTCGCGCGTGCGCCGGCTGGGAGCGTGAAGCTGCCCAACGCGCCCGAGCCGATGCCGTACATGAAGAGCGAGGAGTTCTCGCACGTCCCGATGTTCGTATCGTTGCCGCCGATGAGAAGATCCTGCGAGGTCCCCCCACCGGGCGCCATGAAGTTGCCGGTGAAGCTCGTGTACGGGGGCGATGCACCGGCGAAGCCGTCCACCAGCGCCAACGTCGGGAACCCGGCGCGCGAGAGCGAAGGCATGAGGATCGGGCCCGACGTCCAGCCCGCCGGGTAGCCGATCGTTCCAGAGAAGTTGGACGCCGCCGCCCCGTACGTGAAGACGATGTTCTGATTCGTGTTGGAGCTGATGGGCCCCAGCGTTCCGTAGTCCACCGACGACTTGTAATAGGACGGCGCGCCTTCGATGCGATCCGCCGCGGTGAGCGTGATCGTGTCGCCCGCGGGGATGCCGGGGATGGAGTACGAGCCGCTGCCGCTGCTGAGGAACGCGCTCGTCCCGAGGCGGAGCCCGCTGCTCGTGGTCACGCCGACGTACGCGTAGTCGGGAGTGCCGGCCGGGACCGTCGGGTCGCCGGCGATCGATCCGGAGATCGTGTACGTCGTCCGCGCCGGGGACACGGGGCTCCGCTGAATCCAGTTGCCTGCCTCGTAGGTCCAGACGTCGTCGAGGTTCCCGTTCGCGTTCTGCCCGCCATAGAGGATGAGGCGGCTGTTGGCCGCGTCCCAGACGAGCGAGTGATCCGCTCGCGCAGGCGGCAGCGTCGCGGGCGAGACCGTCGTCCAGATGCTGGCGGAGTTCATGTAGAGCGTGTTCGTGTAGGCGCCGTTCTGATCGCGGCCACCGAAGGCGTAGATGCGATCATTGGCGGGGTCGTACGCCATCGCGAGGCCTTCGCGCGGCGCAGGCAGCGGCTGCACGATCTGGAAGTTCATCGAGAAGAACCCGCTGTTCACGACGGTGAAGCAGTCGCTGAAGGCGGTAGTGCCGTTGGTGCCGCCGCAGATCCACGCGTTGTTCTGCGAGGGGCGATACACGCCCGCCGCGCGTCGTCGCGCGGACACGGGCGCGGCCTGCGAGCCGGTCCAGCCCCCAGAGTTGTCGTCCCAGCCGTTCGCCTGCGCGGTGGGGCCCCCGCCGTTGTCGCCGCCGAAGAGCACGGCCGACGTGGCGGAGGTCTGCACGAACACCGACTCCGCCGTCACCTGGCTCGGCGGCAGAGGCATCGGGGTGAAGGCGCGCGTGTTGGGATCCATGAACCAGGCGTTGCTCAGCACCGCACCGGTGCGGCACGAGTAGCCGCCGACGATCATCACCCGCCCGTTCAGGAGCGTCGCGGCCGCGCCGTACATCCCGGCCGGCGTAGGCGCCATTCCGGGCGGCGTGAGCTCCGTCCAGCTGTTCGAGTTCGGCGTGGTGAGCTCCACGACGTTGTTCGGGCAGTCCGTCTGCAGCATCGACGGCGAGTTCAACTGGCCGGGCAGACCGCCGAACATCAGCAGCTTTCCGGAGCTGAGGACCGCGCTCGCCGAACGACGCTTGCCCGGCAGCGGGTAGTCCTCCACTGGCAACGTCACCAGCGCCGCGTTGATGGACGTGATCGCCGTGTTGGCGATGCTCTGGCCGTTGACGGTGATGTCCAGCGTGTCGGTCGTGCCGTTGAGGCCGAGGCCGGAGAACCAGGCCTTGCCGCTCGCGTTCGTGGTCGTCTGCTTCGGCGTCCCGTACTCGACGCCGTTCTTGCGGACGCGCACGCCCAGACCGGAACGCGGGAGATTGTCCGAGCCCACCACGAAGATCGTGACCTGATCGGTGATCTTGCTGCCGTTGGGCGCCGTGCTGCGGGTGCCGCCACCGGGGATCGCGCTGGGCGCCACCACCGTGAGCGGGATCAGCTTGTTCGCCGAATCGCCGTTCGCGTCCGTGACCGTCGCGTTGATCGAGAGCGCGCCCGCGGTGCCCTGGTTCGGGATGCCGCTGATGATGCCCGTCGAGCTCACGCTGAGGCCGGCCGGAAGTCCCGGGGCACTCACCACGTAGGGGCCCTTGCCGTTGGCAGGCTGCAGCGAGACCGGTAATCCGCCCGCGGCGAGGTAGGTGACG
>JBJMQN010000420.1:0-8659 GCA_045802665.1 Myxococcaceae bacterium
TACTTCGACGTCATGTTCCGGCTGGGCGACAAGCTGAAGGTCGTGCTGTGGCAACTGCCGCCGCACATGAGCAAGCCGAACCTCGAGAAGCTGGAGATCTTCTGCGCGTTCCTGCCGCCGAACGTGCGGCACGTGATCGAGTTCCGGAGTGAGAACTGGTACCGCGAGGACGTCTGCGACCTGCTCGACGCGTACGGAGTTGGGTTCTGCGAGCACGACATCGTGCGCGGCGCGGATGGCAAAGGGCTGCATCCGCCGAGATTGACGGGTGGGTTCCGGTACATCCGGTTCCACGGCGCCACGGGGAAGTATCAGGGCCGCTACGGCGAAGACGGACTGCGCCCGTGGGCGAGCGAGCTGCAGGCGTACCGCGGCGAGGCGTTCGTGTACTTCAACAACGATCTCTTCGGCCACGCGCTGATGGACGCGATGGATCTCGCCTCGCTCCTGCAGGAGCCCATTGAGCTGCCCGAGGAGTCGGCGCTGCACTGGCGTTGAGTCAGGCGCAGGGCCCGGCTCGTCCGCCTACTTCTTCTTCGCCGTGCCGCTCTTGGTCGCGGCGACCTTCACCGCCGGCTTCTTCGCGTCGGCTTTGACCTGAACCGTCTTCGCGTCCGTCTTCTTCGCGGGCGGCGCGTCGGTCTTCTTCGCAGGCGGCGAGTCCGCCTTTGCGATGGGCTTCGACTCAGACTTCGGCTGCGCGGCGAGCTTCACGGACTGCTTCTCCGTCTCGGGCGCGAGGAGGATCTCGATGCGGCGGTTCGCGGCGCGGCCCGCTGCGGTGGCGTTGCTCGCGACCGGGCGGAATTCTCCGTAGCCCGCGGCCATCAGCCGCTTCTGCGGGACCTTGCCCTGCTCCGAGAGGAAGCGGACGACGTTGACCGCTCGGGCGACAGAGAGCTCCCAGTTGGTGGGGTAGCGCGTGAGGAGCTTGTCGGTGATCGGCGAGTCGTCGGTGTGGCCGGAGACCTGGATGGTCTTGTCGTCCACGTCCTTCAGAACGCCTGCGACGCGGCCCAGAACCTCCTGACCCCGCGGCGAGAGATCCGCCTGGCCGGAATCGAAGAGGACCTTGTCCACCAGGTCGACGCGGATCTTTCCGTTCGCCTCGCTGAGCAGGATCTCGCCCTTGCCGATCTCATTCTTGAGCTTGTCGTTCAGCTGGTCGTAGGTCGCCTTGAGGCGGGCGATCTCCTGCTCCTTCTTCTGCAGATCCTCGGCGAGCGCGTCCTTCTCGTTCGAGATCGCGGACTTCTCCTGCTTGCTCTGCTCGAGCTGCTCTTCGAGGCCATGGATGCGATCCTGGAGCACTCGGGTGGAGGCATCGCCTTCGATCTGCGCGACCCGGGATTTCTCCGCCGCGTCGTTCGCGGTCTTCAGCTCGTCGCGAAGGCGCAGGTACTCCGTGCCGCCGAAGTAGACGACGGCCGCCAGCACCGCGAGGCACAGAAACAGCCACAACCACGGGCGCCTGCGCGAAACCTTCTCTTCACCACCGGGCACAGCATCACTCATCCGCCGACACCTCCGTCGATGCGCGGCACTCTACGGACGTGGGCCGTGTCGCGGTCCATGCGCCGGGGTGCGTAAAGGTCACCTCTGTCCGCTCGTCACTGGCGTGACCGGATGGAACTTTCCGGTCCTGCTGGGGGCAAGCAACTTAGATGTGAATCGCGTGGCCCAGCGTCGCCTCCGCCGCTTCCTTCATGATCTCGGAGAGCGTGGGGTGTGCGTGCATGGTGCGCGCGATCTCTTCCGTCGTCGTCTCGAGCTTGAGCGCGACGCAGGCCTCCGCGAGGAGCTCCGTGGCGTGCGGGCCCACGAGGTGAATGCCGAGCACCTCGTCGTACTTCTTCTCGGACACGACCTTCACGAGGCCAATCGCCTCGTTCGAGATGCTGGCTTTGGTGATCGCGCTGAAGGGGAACTTGCCCACCTTCACGTCGTAGCCGCGCTCCTTCGCCTTCTTCTCCGTGAGGCCGACGGACGCCACTTCCGGGTACGAGTACGTCGCGGACGGCGTGCGGTCGTAGTTGATCGGCTGCACCGGGTGACCCGCGATGTGCTCCACCGCGAGCACGCCCTCCGCCGATCCCACGTGCGCGAGCATCGGCGTCGGGACCACGTCACCGATCGCGTAGACGTTCGGTTCGGTGGTCCGCATGAACTCGTCCGTCTTGATGAAGCCCTTCTCGGTCTTGATGTTCGTCTTGTCGAGGCCGATGTCCTCGGTGACCGGCGCGCGGCCGACGGCAGAGAGCAGCAGCTCCGCCTCCAGCGTCTTCGTCTCGTCGCCCAGCTTGTACGTGACCTTCACGCCATCCTTCGTCGGCTCCGCGCCCTGAACGTTCGCGCCGGTGATGCACTCGATCCCGCGGCGCTTGTAGAGGCGTTCGAACTCCTTGCTGATCTCCTCGTCTTCGATCGGGAGCAGCCGCGGCATGTACTCGACCACCGTCACCTGCGAGCCGCAGTGGCGGAAGATCGAGCCGAACTCGATGCCCACCGCGCCGGCGCCGAGGACGATCAGGCTCTTCGGAATCCGATCGAGCTCGAGGATCGAATCCGAGTTCAGGATCCGCTTGTGGTCCACCTTCACCGACGGCAGCGAACGCGGCACCGAGCCGGTCGCGATGATGATGTTGCGCGTCTCCAGAGTCTGCTTCGCGCCGCCCTCGGCGGTGACCTCGACCTTCCCCTTCCCCGCGATCCGGGCGTGGCCCTTCACGACCGTGACCTTGTTCTTCTTCATCAGGAAGTCGATGCCGTTGGAGCCCTTGGTGACGACGCCTTCCTTGTGCTTCTGCGCGTTCGCCCAGTTGACGACCGGGTCCTTGAGATCGATGCCGAACTTCGCCGCCTCCTGGATGTGGCCGAACAGCTCCGCGGTCCAGAGCAGCGACTTGGTGGGGATGCAGCCGCGGAGCAGACAGGTGCCGCCCAGACGCTTGTCCTTCTCGATGATCGCGGTCTTCAGGCCGAGCTGACCGGCGCGAATCGCCGCCACGTAACCGCCCGGACCAGAACCGATGATCACCACGTCGAACGTCTCAGCCACGTCATCCTCACAATCGGATTGAGTTGTTCAGCCGCGGCGGCAGATAGCGTCCGGACTACACGCAATCAAGGAGATTGCGGAGCAGGCTTCCGGCGGATTACTCGGTCCGATACGCCGTGCTGAACCGTTCCGACAGACCCGCGATGTTCCCGATGCGGACCCTGCTGCTCATGGTGCTCGCGCTCGTGGCATTCGGGCGCTTGTGGTGCGTGACGCATCAGGCGAGCAGCGCAGCGAACGGCGGAGCGGCGGTGCCCGCGGTGCCCGCGGTGCCCTCGGTGGACGTCCAGCTTGTTGCGACGGACGGTGGCACGCGGTGAGGATCTCGCAATGAGCGAAGTGCTGATCATCGGCGGCGGAGTGATGGGCTGCGGCATCGGCATGCGGCTCGCGCAGGCGGGCGCGAAAGTCACGATCCTCGAGCGCTCCATTCCAGGCGCAGAGGCCTCCAGCGCGGCAGGTGGGATCCTCGCCCCACAGATGGAGGCGGAGGGGCCGGGACCGTTTCTGGATCTGTGTCTTCGTTCGCGGGCGATGTATCGCTCGTTCGCGGAGGAGCTGAAGGAGCTCACCGGCGTCGACATCCACTACCTGCCCTCGGGGCTGCTCTCCGCTGCGTTCGATGAAGCGGCCGCGGCGAAGCTGGATGCGCTGGTGGCGTGGCAGAAGAGCAGCTCACTGCGAGCGGAGCTTTTGAGCGGGGACGAGGCAAGAGCGCTCGAGCCGCAGCTCTCGTCGAAGGCGCTCGTCGCCGCGCACTTTCCGGACGATCACCAGGTGGACAACCGCCTCCTCGTGCGCGCGCTCTCGATGGCCGCCGCGAAGGTCGGCGCGAAGTTTCGAAGCGGCTACGTGCGTTCGGTCGTCACGGAGAAGAACCGCGCGGTGGGCGTGGATCTCGACGGAGAGATTCTCCGAGCGGACTCCGTCGTCGTCGCCGCCGGCAGCTGGTCCGGCCTCGTTCAAGGCGCAGGGCTGGATCCGAAGACCGTGCGGCCGGCGAAGGGCCAGATGGTCGCGCTGCAGACGCGGCTTCCGCTGTTCACGCGCGTGCTGTTCTCACCGTCGGGTTATCTGGTGCCGCGGCAGGATGGGCGGGTGATCGCCGGGAGCACGCTCGAGTTCAAAGGCTTCGAAAAAACCGTCACAGCCGAGGGGCTGCAGAAGATCCTGACGATGGCGATGGAGCTGGTGCCGGCGCTCGCGGACGCTCCGGTGGAAGAGACGTGGGCGGGTCTGCGGCCCTACACGGACGATCATTCACCCCTGCTCGGTCCGTCTCCGATCGAGGGGCTGTTCCTGGCGACCGGTCACTTCCGGAACGGCATTCTGCTCGCGCCGATCACCGCGAAGGTCGTGTCGGAGGCAGTGCTGGGACAGAAAACTTCCGTGGACCTGCGGCCGTTCTCTGGCAAACGCACGAAGTAACCTGAACGTCTGCTCTCCGAGTCAGCGTGGACTCCCATTGTGCGCGAGACGCCTACCCTGTATCGCTCAGGCAGAAGAACCCTCTAGACTCTCCCGACCGTGGAAGCGATTCCTCCCGTACCGCCCCGCATCCTGATCGTCGACGACGACGAATCCGTCCGCGACGTGATCTCCGTCCTTCTCAAAGAGGAGGGCTACAACTGCGCGGTCGCGAGCGGCGCAGAGATGGCGCTGGACCTCGCCGCGGCTGAAGACACGCCGCTGGTGATCAGCGACATGAAGATGCCGGGCCACGACGGCCTCTGGCTCCTCGAGAACTTCCGGCAGAAGTATCCGGACACGTCCGTCATCATGCTGACGGGCTACGGCGACACCGAAGCCGCGGTGGATTGTCTCCGCCGGGGCGCGGTGGACTACCTGCTCAAGCCACCCAAGCTCACCGATCTCATCCGGGCCATCGAACGCGCGCTGGCCAAGCGCCGCATCGAGCTCGCGCGGAAGCGGTATCAGAAGAAGCTTGAGCGCAAGGTCCGCGATCGCACCACCGAGCTTCGTGGCGCGCTGAAGGACATCGCGACGACGTATCAGAACACGCTGCTCGCGCTGGTCTCCGCGCTGGATGCCCGCGAGCACGAGACGTCCGATCACTCGCAGCGAGTCGTTCAGTACACGCTCGCCATCGCGGACCGGATGGGGATCACCGGCGTGGAGCTGGAGCAGATCGGCCGCGGCGCGCTGCTGCACGACATCGGCAAGATCGGTGTTCCGGACGCGGTGCTGCTCAAGCCCGGCAAGCTCACCACTGAAGAGTGGGTCGAGATGCGGAAGCACCCGGACATCGGCTACCAGATGATCCAGGCGATCCCGTTCCTCTCGGTGCCCGCGGAGATCGTCCGTTCGCACCAGGAGCGCTTCGACGGCGAGGGTTATCCGCGAAAGCTTCCGCGGAACGAGATCCACATCGGCGCGCGGATCTTCGCGGTGGCGGACACGCTGGACGCGATGACCTCGGATCGGCCGTACCGGAAGGGCACGACGTTCGCGAACGCTATTGCGGAGATCAAACGCTGCGGCGGAACTCAGTTCGACCCGGACGTCGTGAAGGCGTTCGTCGCGATCGGCGAAGAGGGCCTCATCAAGATCAAGCAGGACATGCTCGAGCGGAAGAAGCGTTCGATGGCCGAGGCGGTCGATCAAGCGCTCAAGCGCGCCAGCCAGCAGGCCACCGCCGCCCTGGATGACGTGGCGGACGACTCCGATGACTCGGGCGTTCACGCGGCGTACGTGCCGGACAAGAAGAAGGGCATGCTCGCGGCGCCCGGCGATGACGACGGCGCTCCGGACAAGAAGAAGGGCATGATCGCCGCGCCCGCCGATGACGACGACGATCCCCGCAACGCCTGAGACGACGCCGCTCGGCGGTTCTGCTCTCGGCGCACCGCTGTTCGACGCCCAGGGGCGGCGGATGACGTACCTGCGGCTCTCCGTGACGGATCGCTGCAACTTCCGCTGCGCGTACTGCTCGCCTGCGTCATGGGGTGGGAAGAAGGATCAGCTCAGCGCGACTGAGCTCATCCGCATCGCGTCGGTCTTCGCGCGCATGGGGATCAGCCGAGTGCGCCTCACCGGCGGCGAGCCGCTGATCCGACCGGACGTGCTGGAGATCGCCGCCGGAATCTCCGCGCTGGAAGGGATTCGCCGCGTCGCGATCACGACGAATGCTTCGCGGCTTGCGGCGTTGGCGCGACCGCTCGTCAGCGCCGGTGTGCAGCAGCTCAACCTGAGCCTCGACACGCTCAATCCGGCGACGTTCCGGAGCATCTCGAAGCAGGGCGAGTTTGAATCCATCCTCGAGGGCATCGACGCTGCCGCGTCCGCCGGGTTCGAGTCGCTCAAGCTCAACGTCGTCGTGATGAAGGGCGTGAACGATCACGAGGCGCCTGAGCTCATCCGCTTCGCGCACGCGCGGGGGATTACGCCGCGGTTCATCGAGCTGATGCCGTTCGGGAAAGGCGAGTCCGTTCCAACGCGCACTTTGATCGATCAGATCCGCGCCGCGGGGATCGCGCTGGATGTCGCGCAGGTGCCGCTGAAGGTCGATGCGGGTCCGGCGCGCTACCTACGAGCTGCCACGGGCGAAGTCGGGTTCATCTCGCCGATGACGGAGAACTTCTGCAGCGGTTGCAATCGCGTGCGCGTGTCCGCGACTGGCGAGCTGCGATCCTGCCTCGGTGGTAGAGCTCAGGCTCCCCTCGCCCACTTGATTCGCGGCGGTTCCACCGATGAAGCGCTTGCGATCGCGATTCGCGCGGCGCTCGGCGAGAAGCAGGATGGGCACCGGTTCAATGAGCCGGATGCTTCGGGCGCGCTGCTGCCGATGATGGGCATCGGCGGTTGATGGCGTTGGCCTCCCGCCGCATGCGCGCGCGAGGGCGATGACAGCCGAGCGCGAGTAGCTCGCCTCACCCCGCGAGGTGTTTCCACGCCTCGTCGCGCGAATGAAAGAGCTTCGCCTCTTCGGTGAGCTGCGCTTCGCGCGTGATGCGTCGGGCCTGAATCTCGGAGATGGCGCTTTCAGCGACCACGCGCGTGGTGCGGCGCATGCCGTGCTCCCGCGCCCAGGCGTTGAGGCTCGCGAGCCTTCCCGCGATCTCGGGCGGCGCGACTTTCAACGCGCGCTGATCGACGAGGCAATCCCACTCGCCGGCCATCGCGATGATCGCCGCGCGGATTTGCTGCTCGTAGCGGAAGTACGCCTCAGCGGTGGGATGGCTGGGGTAGACGACTTCGATCACTCGCGGTGTCGAGTGAACCGTGATCACGAACTCGGAGGTCTTCTGCATCGGGGGAGGGCGCGCACCCTAGCGGAAGTCGAAACGGCCGCGAATTGGGTCATCGCTCGCCCGGCTGGGTCGCAAGCGACCTGCGGCCGATGACGCCACGACGGCATCCGTTGGAACCCGGCCGCCCGAAGCAAGGCTGACTCGCGCGTGAACCGTCCGGTGCTACCTCGGCCGATAAATCTCCGCGCCGGTCGACGTGAACTCCTTCGCCTTCTCCGCCATGCCGGTCTCCAGCGCCTTGTCCGCTGTAGTGCCGACCTGCGCGGCGTAGTCGCGCACGTCCTGCGTGATCTTCATCGAGCAGAACTGCGGGCCGCACATCGAGCAGAAGTGCGCGACCTTCGCCCCCTCCGCCGGCAGCGTCTCGTCGTGGAACGCCCGAGCCCGCTCCGGATCCAGCCCGAGGTTGAACTGATCCTCCCAGCGGAACTCGAACCGCGCCTTGCTCATCGCGTTGTCGCGCTGCTGCGCTCCCGGGTGGCCCTTCGCGAGATCCGCTGCGTGCGCGGCGATCTTGTACGTGATGACGCCCTCCTTCACGTCATCGCGGTTGGGCAGCCCGAGGTGCTCCTTCGGCGTCACGTAGCAGAGCATCGCGGTGCCGAACCAACCGATCATCGCGGCGCCGATGGCCGAGGTGAAGTGGTCGTAGCCGGGCGCGATGTCCGTGGTGAGTGGCCCGAGCGTGTAAAAGGGCGCCTCGTGGCACTCCTTCAGCTGCTTGGTCATGTTCTCCTGAATCAGGTGCATCGGGACATGACCGGGGCCTTCGATCATCGTCTGCACGTCGTGCTTCCACGCGATCTTCGTGAGCTCGCCCAGCGTCTCCAGCTCGCCGAACTGCGCCGCGTCGTTGGCGTCCGCGATGGAGCCCGGACGCAGGCCGTCTCCCAGTGAGAACGAGACGTCGTATGCAGCCATGATCTCGCAGATTTCGTCCCAGTGCGTGTAGAGAAAACTTTCCTGATGATGCGCGAGACACCACTTGGCCATGATGCTCCCGCCTCGAGAAACAATCCCGGTCGCGCGTTTAACCGTTAGAGGAATGAAGCGTAACAGCACGCCCGCGTGGACCGTAAAATAATCGACACCTTGCTCAGCCTGTTCAATTAACGTATCGCGATAAATTTCCCAAGTCAGTTCCTCAGCGCGGCCGCCAACCTTCTCGAGCGCCTGATAAATCGGCACCGTTCCGATGGGCACGGGCGAATTGCGGATGATCCATTCGCGCGTGGCGTGAATGTTTTTACCCGTGCTCAGATCCATCACCGTGTCGGCGCCCCATTTCGTCGCCCACCGCATCTTCTCGACTTCTTCCTCGATTGACGAA
>JBJMQN010000421.1:0-2045 GCA_045802665.1 Myxococcaceae bacterium
CCGAGCGTCCCTGCGCTGCTCGGGCGCCATGTAATTCACGGTGCCCATCGCCACCGACGTCGCGGTGAGGTGGTCAGGCGCCTGCGGCCCTCGAATGTCGGCGAGGCCGAAGTCGGCGACCTTCACGTTGCCGCGCTCGTCCACCAGGATGTTCTCCGGCTTCAGATCGCGGTGGATGATGCCCTTCTCGTGCGCGTAGTCGATCGCTCGGCTGATCTGCGCGCAGAGCTTGAGCGCATCCGCGGCGGGCATCGCGGACGGGCCCATCGCGTCGCGGAGCGCGCGGCCCGGCACGTACTCCATCACGAAGTAGTAGTGCTCGCCGGAGATGCCGCGATCGATGATCTGGATCACGTTCGGATGGCTGAGCGACGCCAGCGCCGTGGCCTCCTTGTCGAAGCGCGCCACGAACTCCGGATCCTTCGCGAGCCGGGAGGGCAGCACCTTCACCGCCACCGTGCGGCCCAGCGACATCTGCGTCGCACGCCAGACCTCGCCCATCCCGCCGCGCCCGAGCACCTCCACCAGCTCGTACCCCGGGATTGACGGTTTGGCCGCGGGCAGCTGCGTTGCGTCCAGCGCGCCGGGCTGCGTCTCTTCGATCTTCTTCTGCGCCGAGTCCGGACGGACCAGCGTCGCGTCGAAGCCGACCGAGGGGTTCGGCACCGCTTCGTTCGACGGCTTCGGCTCCGCGCCCTCAGCGACGAGCGGCGGGACCCCCGGCTCTTCGACCGACACGCCCGGCGCCGCGCCATCTTTGCCGTTGGCCGCCACGTTCAGCTTCCGGGCCGGCGTCGTCGCGACGCGCGATCCCACGGCGCGTCCGCCGGACATCGAGACGTCGATGCGCCGCACCTCGAACCGGATGCCGCACGCGCAGAGCACGCGCTGCCCCGAGACGTAGATCCCCACGTCGTGGCTGCGGCTGCAGTTGGGGCACGTCTGGCTGGGCATCGGCTACGGCTCGTCATCCTCGTAGCCGGTCAACCGCCACGTCGCGACGCCCTTCTCCTTGCCCTTCACGAACGACGTCGGCAGCGCCTGCGCCGCGAAGCCCTTCCCCGCCTTCTCCCGCGTGTGCGCGGTGATCAGCACCTCGCCACCCTTCGCGAGGTTGCACAGGCGCGAGGCGGTGTTCACCGAATCGCCGATCGCCGTGAACTCGTGGCGCTCGGTGCTGCCCATGTACCCGACGACGGCCTGACCGGTGTTGATGCCAATGCCGACCTCGATGGCCTTCTGCCCCTCCGCCACGCGCTGCTCGTTGAGCGCGGCCACTTCGCGCTGCATCTCGAGCGCCGCCCTCACCGCGCGCGCCGCATCGTCCGCGTGCTGCGACGGAGGACCCCAGACGGCCATCACGCAGTCGCCGATGAACTTGTCGAGGTTTCCCTCGTGCCGGAAGATCACGCCCGCGCAGGCGGTGAAGAACGCGTTCAGCATGTTCACCACTTCCTGCGGAGGCTCGTTCTCCGAGAGCGTGGTGAAGCCGCGGATGTCCGCGAAGAGCACGGTCACTTCGTCGAGCCGGCCCTGACGCAGCAGCTCGACCTTGCCCTTCACCACCATCTCCGCGACCGCCGGAGAGAGGAACCGGGAGAGCTCCGCGCGGGTCACCGCCTCGGACTCGATCTTCTTCGCCAGCTCCGCGTTCTCCAACGCGATCGCCGCCTGAGAGGCCACGCCGGAGAGGATTTTCAAATCCTTCTCGGAGAACGCGTTCGTGCGTTCGCGGGTGTCGAGGAAGAGCACGCCCTTGAGCTGCCCCTTCGCGAGCAGCGGCACCGCCATCGCGGACCGGATGCCCTGCGCGACGATCGACTCGGAGGAGCTGAAGCGCGAATCCAGGATCGCGTCCGCGGAGAGCACCGCCTGCCGCGTGTCCGAGACGCGCTTGAGCACGGTGTCGGAGACCTGAAGGGCCTCGTCGGTGGGCTTGCGCCGGAGCACCGCCGCCGCCTTCAGCTCGTTCGCCGCGTCCGGCAGGAAGATGACGCCGTTGTCCGCCGCGAGCAGCTGGAAGGACACCTTGAGGATCTTGTCGA
>JBJMQN010000422.1:0-2849 GCA_045802665.1 Myxococcaceae bacterium
GAGGATCTGATCTCGGCCGTGCCGGACATGGACAAGCTCGCCACACTGACCGGTGAGCAGGTCGCAAACATCGGCAGCCAGGACATGAATGACGAGGTCTGGCTCAAGCTCGCGAAGCGGGTGAACGATCTGCTGGCGTCGAACAAGGTGGACGGCGTGGTCATCACGCACGGCACCGACACGATGGAGGAGACGGCGTACTTCCTGAACCTCGCGGTGAAGAGCGACAAGCCGGTGGTGCTGGTGGGCTCGATGAGACCCGCCACCGCGACCTCCGCGGACGGTCCTGCGAATCTCTACAACGCGGTCGCTGTCGCCGCGGATCCGAAGGCGCGTGGGCGCGGCGTGCTGGTGGTGCAGAACGACGAGATCCACTCGGCCCGCAACGTGGAGAAGATGAACACCACGAACGTCCAGGCGTTCGCGAGCCCGGAACGTGGGCCGCAGGGCCTGGTCAACACGGGCAAGATCCGCTGGTTCGAGGCGCCCGAGAAGAAGCACACCGCGCAGTCCGAGTTCGCTGGCAAGACGCCGGAGCAGCTGCCGCGCGTCGACATCCTCTACGCGTACGCGAACATGTCGCCTGACCTGATCACCGCCGCGGTGAACAACGGCGCCAAGGGCCTGGTCATCGCGGGCGTGGGCGACGGCAACTTCACCAAGGAGGCGATGGCGGCGCTGGAGAAGGAGGCGAAGGAGAAGGGCGTGCTCGTGGTGAGGAGCAGCCGCGTGCCCACCGGCGTCGTCCTGCGCAACAACGAGATCAACGACGACAAGGCCGGGTTCGTGGCCTCCGGCGAGCTGAGCCCCGCCAAGTCGCGAGTGCTCGCGCAGCTCGCGCTGACCGAGACGAAGGATCCGAAGAAGGTGCAGAAGATCTTCGACGAGTACTGAGCCGTTGCCGTTAATCGAGCTGGAGCTGCAGCCGCGCCTGAAAAAAGTGGGTGACGGCTGTAGCTCCAAATCGATCCAGCAGCCCGAGCCCGTAGTTCAGCCGGATGCTGACCATGTCATCGATGTACCAGTTGATCTGCGGCGTGAGCCTGAAGAACTTTCCGCCCTGCACGGGCCCGCTGTCGAAGTCCGACCAGGAGGCATGCAGCACCGCCTCCCACGCGCCGGGGCCGCCGTCGAACGCTGAGCGCTCCGGAAAAACGAAGTCGAGCTTGCCGCCGAGATCCTTGTAGCCGCGCTCCTCGCCGGTGATGAGCCACGACACGAAGGCCTCGCCGCCGTGGAAGAACGGATCCTTCATCTCCGGGCTCTTGATCTGATCGAAGAAGTACTCCGCGCCGTACAGCCACGATCGCTTGCGGAAGTAGGCCTCGAGGACGATGAGGTGGTTCTGCTTCGCGGGGAACACGCCGGTGTCGAGGAAGTACGGCGCGGTGGATGACTCCGGGCGCGACTTCAGCTTCGTCTGTCCGTCCGAGAAGATGCCGAAGTGGTAGCCGATGGCGAGGTGGAGCAGCGCGCCTTCGTGGTCCGGCAGCATGGGCAGCCACGCGAACCTCGCGGCGAACGCGTCGTCGTAGAACCCGGTGCCCGGATTCTTTTTCAGCACGTTGTGGAAGTAGCCGAAGTTCCAGTTGGCCCGCTTGTTCGGGAGCCCGCCCAGCCACTTGATGCCGTCGCTCATGACCGGAATCGAGGCCTCGCTGATCGGCATTCGCTCCATCGTCCACACCGCGTAGCCCACGGTGATCTTGTTGAGCGAGAGCCCCTCTTTCTGGCGCCCCACGAACACGTTTCCGTAGAGCTCCGGAATAGCGACCTGAACGCCGGTCTCGCGCGGGAACCACGAGCCCGTGGGCCCGTCGTACATGAGCCCCATCGTGTAGGTGATCTTCCGCTTCGTCGCGAGGGCGCCGCCGAGGGTGAAGCGGAAGTCGCGGACCTTGAAGTCGGACTTCACGTCGATCTGCCGCGTGGCCTGCGTGCTCTGAGCCGCGGTGCCCCAGTCGAGCAGCGTGTAGATGCCCCACCTGAACGTGAAGAACTTGAAGTCGTACTCGTTCCAGTCCTTCCGGATGCTGCGCGGCGGCGGATCGCTCAGATCCGTCTCCGCCGGCAGGTTCGGATTCGCCCGGTCGACCGTGCCGCCATCCGCCGCTTGCGCGAACGCGGGCGCGGCGAAGAGCAGCATGAGCAGGACCGCGCAGCGCATGGACCGGGCCTCGGGGCGCTACGGAGTCTGCTGTGGAGTTGACTGCGGCTTCGGAGAGCCGCCCACGCCCTTCGCCTCGTACGCCTTGCGATCGAGGTTCGTCAGCTTCTGCGGATCGAGCAGGTCTTTGATCTGCTGCTCGGTGAGGATGTGCTTCTCGCGCACCAGCTCGAGCAGCCCCTTGTTCGTGCGGTACGCCTCGTTCGCGAGCTCGGTGGCCTTCTCGTAGCCGATCACCGGATTGAGCGCGGTCACGATGCCGACGGTCGTCTCCATGTTGTGCGCGAGCTGCTTCTTGTCCACCGTGATCCCGTCCACGCACTTCTCGCGGAACGTCTTCGCGACGTTGGTGAGGAGCTCCTGTGACTCCATCATCGTCACGCCCTCCACCGGCTCATACGCATTGAGCTGCAGCTGCCCCGAGTGCGCGGCGAGCGTGACCGTCATGTCGTTCCCCATGATCCGGAACGAGACCAGGTTCACGAGCTCCGGGATTACAGGGTTCACCTTGCCCGGCATGATCGAAGAGCCCGGCTGCTTCGCCGGCAGGTCGATCTCCGCGAGGCCCGCTCGGGGACCGGAGGTGAGCAGGATGAGATCGGAGGCGATCTTGGAGAGCTTGATCGCCGTGGACTTGAGCGCGCTCGAATACATGACGAAGCCCTGCTGATCCCAGGTCGCC
>JBJMQN010000423.1:0-3723 GCA_045802665.1 Myxococcaceae bacterium
GCATGTTTCGGTGCGCGATCCAGACGGTCGCAGCGTCCATGAAGAGGACATCCCGTCCGGCAACCAGCTGCGCGGCGAGTTCGCGGGCGAGGACGGACGCATCGACGCGCATCACCTCTTGAAGGCGACGTCGGTCTTCTCGGTCCGCGTTCCGAACGTCCGAGGCACGCTCACTCTCACGGCTGAGCGCAGGTCGCTCTCGCCGGAAGATCCGCGCAGCATCGGAGCAGGTGAGACGGTGGAAGTCGGGTCGGTGGCGCTGCCGGAGAACGCGAAGTGAAACGGTCTCTCCTCGTGCTCGCGTTGCTGTTCGCCGGCGCCGCGTCCGCTCAGCAGTACACGGTGGAGACGCTTCGCGACAACGGGCCGTCCGCCAACCGCATCGACATCGTTGTGCTCGGCGACGGGTACACGAGCGCGGATCAGGACAAGTTCATCACCGACGCGACGACGATGACGAACGCGCTCTTCGCCGCGACGCCGTGGAAAGAGTACGCCGGCCTCTTCAACGTTCGAGCGGTCCACGTCATCTCCAACGAGACCGGTGGCGATCAGGGAACCTACGGGACGAGCAGAGACACCGCGCTGGGCGGCTACTACTACTGCTCTCCCGGCGTGCAGCGGCTGCTGTGCGTGGATGACTCGAGGGTCTACGGAATCGCGATGCAGGCGACGCCTGACTACGACCTGCTCATCGTCATCGTGAATGATCCGCTCTACGGCGGCTCCGGCGGACCCATCGCGGTCGCATCGACGAATGTGAACTCGAACGAAATTCTGATTCACGAGCTCGGGCACACGCTGGGCCACCTCGCGGACGAGTACGAGTCTCCGTACCCCGGCTATCCGGACTGCAACGGCGACTGCACCGAGGCGAACGCGACGCTCAACGCGACCTCCACGGTGAAGTGGAAAGCATGGATTCCCGCGGGCGAACCCATTCCGACCCCGGAGACGAGCGCCTACGCGTCGCCCATCGGCGTGTTCGAGGGCTGCCGCTACAAGTCCACCGGCGTGTACCGGCCGAAGCTCACCGCGTGCCGGATGAACCTGCTCGGAGTTCCGTATTGCAGCGTCTGCACCGAAGCGATGGTGAAGGCGTTCTGGAACCGAGTGTCGATGTTCGATGACAAGTCGCCCGCGCCCACGAGCTCGCAGCAGCAGTGCTCTCCGATGACGTTCTCGGTGACCCAGCCGTCGCTGCTCACGCCGACGTACCGGTACTCGTGGACCGTGAACGACGCGCCGCAGACCGCGAGCACCTCCGGCCTCACTGCGACACCGACGGTGAACTCGGTCATTCAGTTGAAAGTGCAGGACTCCACCGCGCTGGTGCGAACGGATCCGCAACTGGTGCTCGAAGACACGACGAGCTGGACCGTCTCCGTCACCGGCGCGAGCTGCACGCGGGGCGATTGCGACGAGGAGATCCTGTGCCTCGACGATGGCGGCTGCGCGGTGACCCCGAAGAGCTCCGGTGGGGCGTGTGGCGCGACGAGCTGCAGCAATGGCGTCGTGACGTCGGCGGGGTCGTGCGACGGAGCGGGGACGTGTTCGGGCGGAGGCGTCGCGACGCCATGCACGCCGTATCAGTGCAACAACACGGGCAACGCGTGTTTGAAGACCTGCGCGACGTCGACTGATTGCCAGAGCGACTTCGTGTGCGCGTCGGGAGAATGCGTTCCGTACGTGGACGCCGGGACGCCGGATGCGGGGACTCCCGATGCCGGTGCTCCGGACGCGGGAAGCGACGTCGATGCGGGATCGCACCGGACGATCCTTCTGCCAGCGGTGCCGTCCGAGGGGCCCGCGTTCAAGTCCGGCTGCGGGTGCGGCGCGGCGGATGGCACGGGGTTGCTCGCGTTGCTGGCCATCGGCGCTGCGCTGAGCCGGCGGTCGCGGCGAGCGTAGAACGAGAAGGTTGATCCCGCTCGGATGCGCAGCCCGCCGCCGCGCTCGAGTTAAGCCGCGCGCCGCCTCCGCATGAACGGAACCAGCAGCAGGAACGCGAACGCGCCGCCGCCGGTAGAGCCGCAGCCGCAACCTCTGCCCTGAACCGAGCCGTCGTCGGACCCCGCGTCCACTCCGGGTTGTTCGCTGGTGCCGGCGTCGTCGATCGTGCCCGCGTCCACACGCCGGTGGGATCGAGGATGGTTCCGTTCTGATCGATCTCAGCGGTGAACGATTCGAGGTGTGGGTCTTTTCCTGCGTCAGGGCGCCAAGTGAGGCATAACGCCCCGCTCATGAAGCGATCTCTCTTCATTCTGTTGGTCGTCCTCTCCGCCTGCGCGTCCCAGAAGGACAACGCGAAGCCGGAAGGCAACGCCGTCGCCGATGCAGGAACGTCCAAGCTGCAGGAAGCAGCGGAGCTCGGCCGCATCGCCGCGGACTATCCGCCGCGAGCGAACCAATGTCCGCCGCCCACCCGCCGCTCGGACACCGTCTTCGAGAACTTCGGTCAGAAGACGCCGGATGCGTACGCGTGGCTCGAGGACGAGAAGTCTCCCGAGGTGCAGCAGTGGATGCTGGCGCAGGACAAGTGCGCTCGGAACGTGCTCGCGCATCTGCCGAATCGGGACGTGCTCGCGAAGCGCTTCAAGCAGCTCTACTACGTGGACTCGGTGTCACCGCCCATCAAGCGCGGCACCCGCTACTTCTACGTCCGCACGCACGCCGACAAAGAGAAGCCGATCGTCTACTGGCGCGAAGGGGAGAAGGGGCAGGAGAAGGTGCTGCTCGATCCCAACAAGTGGAGCGCCGAGGGAACCATCTCACTGGGCGAATGGGTCCCTTCGTGGGACGGCAAGAAGGTCGCCTTCACGCAGCGGCCGAACGCGGCCGACGAAGCGACGCTCTACGTGCTCGACGTCGATACGAACAAGCAGTCCGACGTGGATGTGATCGAGGGTGCGAAGTACGCGTCACCGGACTGGCTGCCCGACAACAGCGGCTTCTATTACGAGTTCCTGCCGACGGATCCGAAGATCCCGGTCGCGGAGAGGCCCGGCTACACGGAGCTTCGGCTGCACAAGCTCGGCGTGGATCCGAAGACGGACGCGGTCATCCACGAGAAGACCGGCGATCCATCCACGTTCCTCGAAGGAAGCCTCTCGCGCGACGGCAAGTACCTCTTCGTCTACGTCATCCGAGGCTGGAGCGAGAACGACGTCTACTTGCAGCGCGTGGGCAAGCAGAAGGACTTCACGCTGCTCGTGAAGGGCAAGGACGCGCAGTACGGCGTCGAGGCGTGGAAGGACAACTTCTACATCGTGACGGATGAGGGCGCGCCGAAGCAGCACGTCTTCAAGGTCTCGGCCGCAAAGCCCGAGCGCAAGAACTGGAAAGAGATCGTCAAGGAGGACAAGGACGCGACGCTGGATGGCGTGAACATCGTCGGCGGGCAGCTCTCGCTCTCGTATCTCAAGGATGCGTCGTCGGAGCTGCGGCTCGCGTCGCTCGATGGAAAGCCGGAGCGCACCGTAGCGTTGCCGCTCGCGATCGGGACGTCGTCGAACCTCATCGGCAACGAGGATGAGGACGAGGCGTTCTACAGCTTCAGCTCGTTCACGCTTCCCAAGCAGGTGTATCGGACGTCCATCGCGAAAGGCGGCGCTGAGCTGTGGGCGAAGGTCGAGCTGCCGATCGATCCGACGCCGTACACGGTCACGCTGGTCCGCTACCCGTCGAAGGACGGCACGCAGATCCCGATGTTCCTGATTCACC
>JBJMQN010000424.1:0-7340 GCA_045802665.1 Myxococcaceae bacterium
AACAATTACACTACAAGAAGCTCATCCCCAGTCTAGAACGCTGAGCACCTCGCGACGGCGTGGCTCGGGTAGAGTCCGCCGCTCAAATGCTTCTGGCGATCGACGTCGGCAACACCAACACCGTCCTCGGCGTCTACGACGGAAAGAAACTGCTGGATCACTGGCGCGTCGAGACCTCCGCCCGGCGCACCTACGACGAGTACGGCGTGCTGCTCCGCGAATTCTTCGCGTTCAGCAAAATAGACTTCGGAAAAGTGGATGCGGTCGCAGTGTCCAGCGTCGTTCCGCCGCTCCAGTTCAATCTGGAGAAGATGGCGGCGCGGTACTTCAAGGTGAAGCCCATGTTCGTGGGCCCCGGCGTGAAGACCGGGATGCCGATCCTCTACGACAACCCACGCGAGGTCGGCGCGGACCGGATCGTGAACTCCGTCGCCGCGTTCGAGCGCTTTCACATGGGCCTCATCGTCGTGGACTTCGGCACGGCGACGACGTTCGACGCGGTCTCCACGAAGGGCGAATACCTGGGCGGCGCGATCTGTCCGGGCATCACGATCGCGATGGAGGCGCTGTTTCAGAACGCGTCCAAGCTGCCGCGAGTGGAGTTCGCTCGGCCGCCGCACGTCGTGGGACGCAACACCGTGCACTCGATGCAGTCGGGCCTGGTCTACGGCTACGTCGGGTTGGTGGATGGGATCTGTGACCGGATGGCGAAGGAGCTGGGCTTTCCGGTGAAGGTGGTCGCGACGGGAGGTCTCGCGCCGCTCATCTCCGCCGAGTCCAAGGCGATCGAGGAAGTGGACGAGTTCCTCACGCTGGACGGGCTGCGCATCATTTACGAGAGGAACCTGGGCTCATGAGCGAGACGAACCCGCAGCAGCCGCAGGCTCAGGAGGCGCCGCCGCCCGCCGCTGACGCGAACGCCACGGCCTGTCCAATCAACGCGGACTTCCTGCCGCCGAACCTCAAGAAGCACGTCGACACCAAGGCGCCGGTGCCGCTGCGGATGATGGCGGCGAAGTCGTTGGTGCCGCTGTCTCCGCCGCAGATGCTGAGCACGCTGTACATGCTCACGTTCGATCCGGATCAGGCGGTGCGCGATCAGGCCGCGAAGACGGCGGCGACGCTCCCGGATCGCATCGCGGGCACGGCGTTCCGCGAAGAGTCGGTGCATCCGCCGGTGCTGGCGTGGTTCCTGGAGCTCTTTGGCAGCAAGGACACCTACGCAGAACTGCTGATCCTCAACGCGACGACGCCGGACGAGGCGGTGGCGCGGCTCGCGAAGACGGCGACGGCGAAGACCGCGGAGACGATTGGTCAGAACCAGCTCCGCATCCTCCGCCACGACGACATCATCCGGCAGCTCTGCGCGAATCCGAACGCGTCGCCCGCGCTGTTGGACAGCGTCTGCGACTTCGCCGTTCGTTCAGGGCTGGTGTTGCAGGACGTGCCGCAGATGCAGGCCGCTCGGGTGCGCCTGTTCGGGGCCGAGGTCGCGCAGAAGCCGCCGGATCCGGGCCCGACCGCCGAGGAGGTGCTCAAGGAGTTCGGCGAAGCCGCGAGCTCCGAGACCGCGCCCCCGATGGAAGAGGGCAAGCGGATGACGCTCACTCAGAAGATCTTGAAGATGAGCATCTCGCAGAAGATCAAGCTGGCGACGCTCGGCAACAAGGAAGCGCGCGGGCAGCTGTTGCGCGATTCCAACAAGCTTGTCGCCGTCGCGGCGATCCGGTCACCGCGCATCACCGACGGCGAGATCCTCTCGATCGCGAACAACCGCGCCGCGCACGACGACGTGCTGCGCGTCATCTACGGCAACCGCGAGTACACCAAGCAGTACCCCATCAAGCTCGCGCTGGTGAAGAACCCGAAGGTGCCGCTCGCGATCACGATGAAGTTTCTCGGCACGCTCCACGACTCCGAGGTGAAGGACCTCGCCCGGAACAAGAACGTGCCCTCGGGAATCCAGCAGATGGCGAAGAAGCTGGTCGAGAAGAAGACCGCGCCGAAGAAGGAAGAGAAGTAGGTCGCCGGGTTGAGACGCCGCTCACGCGGCTGTTGAGACGCCGCTTCGCGGCTGTTGAGGCGGTGCTCCGTGCCGGGATGGCCCGCGAGGAAGCGAATGGGCTCGCACGCTTCGGACGTACCCTGAACGTCACCTCTGAGGGAGGGCGAGCGCCGCGCTTCAGTTCGTCTGAAGCTCAGCGCGGAGCGGAGCAGGGACGCCGAGTCCCTTCTCCGCCTTCCGTCTCAACGCGAGTTACGCGTTCGCAGGATCTTCGTCGACGTCGCTGACCGACTGTTCGTCGAGCAGCTGGAGCGCGATGGCGAGCGCCTTCTTCGTCTTCTCGCGCACGACCTCGTCGCCTTTGATCTTCTGGTAGAACTTGGTGACGCGGTCCTCGTGCTTCTGCGACGCGTTCTCGAGCTCGCTGATGCGCTGACGCAGCCCGGCCGCCTCGTCCGCGAACGCGCTGGCCTGCTGGCTGATCTGGTTCTTCAGCGAGTCGAGCTCCATCTGGCCCTGCTCGTTCTGCGTGCGCGCGGACTCCGCCTCTTCGCGAGCGCGGGACAGATCGCCCTGCGCCTCTTCCAGCTGGCGGCGGAGCTCGGACGCCTCGTCGCGGGCCGCGGACAGCTCGGACTCGACGGAACCCACCCGGTTGCGCAGCTCGTCCAGCTCGCCGAGCTGGCTCTGCGCCTGATCGAAGTCCGCCTGCAGCGCGCTGAGCTTGGACGACGCGGAGCGCGCCTCTTCCTTCGCCTGGAGCAGCTGCTGATCAACCTTCTTGCGCTCGTTGGTGAGCTGCTCGGTCTTCGCGGTGAGCGTCTTGATCTGCGCGTCGCGCCGGGCCATCTCGCCGGAGGATTCGGAGACCTGCTGCTCGAGCTGCATCTCGCGCTCTTTGAGCTGAAGGAGCTCCTCGTCCTTCTCGGTGATCTCCTTGTTCTTCTCGTTGAGCTCGCCCTTGACCTTGAGCAGCTCCTTGTCCTTCTTCTGAGCCGCTTCGCGCAGCGCGAAGAACTCCTTGTCGCTCTTGCCGGTCGACGAGCTCTTCGCCGTCTCGAGCTCAGCCTCGCGGTTGTGGAGCTGGGACTGGAGCTCGGAGATCTGGCTCTCGTGCTCGCTGGTGCGGCTGTTCGCCTCTTCGAGCGCGGACTGCAGCTCGGACACCTTCGCTCGGAGCTCGCGGAGCTCGTTGGCATCCGTCGAGGAGATCGTGTTCCGCGCGGCGGACATCGGCGCGGGCGGAGGCTTCGGGGTCTCCTTCGCCGGAGGAGGCGGGGGCGGGGCAGACGGCATGGCGCCGATCTGCGTGCGTTCGCTGGAGTCGTCGCCGAGACCGTCCAGCGCATCCAGCGCGCTGTCCGACTCCGAGGAGTCCTCGCCGAGCGAATCCAGCACCGACAGCTCTTCCTCGCCGCCCTCGTTCTCGGGCGGGGCGGTGACGGCCTCTTCGACCTTGTCGCCGTCGGTGGACGCGTCGAACGCGGCGTCCAGCATGTCGAGATCCGGATCGCCGGAGGAGACGGTGACGGACTCTTCGACGGAGATCTCCTCTGCGGGGACCTCCTCGTCCACGAGGTCGCCCACGGTGAGGCTCTCTTCAGCGGGCGGCTCCGGGAAGCCGATCAGCGCGCCAACGCGTTCGGTCAGCTCGTCGAGCTTGATGTCGCCCTTCTTGTTGGCGACGTACTCGTCCGCTCGGGTCTTCAGCTTCTTGTGCTGAGCGAAGCCGTCCGGGTTGCCGACGATGATGAGGGGGATGCCCTTGAGGTCATCGTCCTTCTTCAGCTTGCCGCACAGGATGTAGCCGTTCTGACCCTGGCCGAGCTCCACGCCCATGACGGTGAGGTCGGGTCGTTCACGGCGGATGGTCTCCAGGCTGCCTTTGGCATCCTGAGACTCCTGTACGGTGAAACCCTTCTGCTCGAGCTGGACGCGCATGCGGCCCGAAAGCGCGGTGTCGTTTTCAACGATCAGGATCTTCTTGGACATTTGAGAGCGTAAGGCGGCTGCGAAGTGGGGTTGGGGTGGCGCGCAGCGCCAATTTTCAGGCCACGAGGCTATCGGGAGGGGTAGGGGAGGTCAACGAACGCGCGCGCCTCTCCCCAGTGGAGCAGCCGACCTGCCGACGGGGTCTTCAGTCCCCGAACCCAGGGGACGCTGAGGGGACCGCCTGGCGGCGGCTTCGATCGGGCTCAGTGTTGGAACGAAGCTGGGGCGACGTCCAGTTTCGGCATCTCGCCCAGGGGCAGCTCGTCCGAAGGATCTTCGGCGGGCCCGGCCATCACCATTTTGCGGATGTCGTTCTCGTCGAGGTCCGTGACGAGCTCGTACACGATCTCCCCGTCCCGCCACGTCGCCACGTTGTAGCCCCGGGCGGACGCCATCTCCACGGCGGGCAGCGGCTTCGCTCCCACATCTCCGTGCGCGTCGTCGAACACGAACAGGCCAATGCGCTTCCGCGCCTGTCCGGGCGGTGCGTCGGTGTCGTAGCTGATGTAGGCAGCCGGGTGGTTCTGCACGTTCGAGAGCCGAGCCCCCGCGAGCTTCACGTGCTGAAACTTCGGCACCGGCACGCGGTGATCGAGCTTGCCCCCGAACCAGCCTTCCACCTGATCGTGCGGAACGGCGCTGATCTCCAGCGGCAGCGACTTCGAATGGTGGAGCGCGGCGTCGTCCAGGTACTGCTGCTGCCGCTTCTGCGTCAGCACGTAGTAGCCGCTGACGGTCACTACGACAACGGCGGCGGCGGAGGCCATGGCCCAGCGGGGGACCAGAGGGGTCCTCGACTCGCGATCCAGATCCTTCAGGATGCGGCTGCGCAGCGCGTCAGGCGCCTTGACCGTCTGCTCGGCGGCCGCCTTCTTCACGGTCGCCTTGAAGCGGCCCTCGACGTGGACCTTGCGGGCGCATTCGGCGCATTCGGAGAGGTGCTTTTCCACCTCACTGCGCTCATCGACGCCAAATTCCCCGTCGAGATACGGGTGCAGAAACCTGTCGAGCTCGAGGCAGTTCAAGGTGCCACCCCGAACCGACGACTAGCTCGCCTTCTTCCTGCGACGGTATTCATCGAGGTTCGTGGGCTCTTTGTCGGTTGCTGCTTTTTCATCGGCGACGTGGAGAACACCGGTCCCCTCAGCGTACTCCCGAAGAGTCTTTTGAAGCAGCTTCCGTCCGCGGAATAGCCGGCTCATCACCGTTCCGACCGGGCATTCGAGGATCTCGGCGATCTCCTTGTAGGAGAACTCCTGCAGGTCCGCGAGGATGACCACCAGCCGGAAGTCGATGGGCAGCGCGTCGATGGCGCGCAGCACGTCATCCGAGAGCAGCCGGTCGAAGAAGTACTGCTCGGGGTTGGCGGCGAAGTCGGTGGCGTCGCGAGAGATGAACTGCTCGTGGACGGCCTCGCGCTCGGAGCCCTCGACGACCGAGCGCTCCTTCACCTTGCGCCGATACCGATTGATGAAGGTGTTGGTGAGGATCTTGAACAGCCACGCCTTCATGTTGGTGCCGCGTTCGAACTTGTCGAAGAAGCGGTACGCGCGCATGCACGTGTCTTGAACGAGGTCCTCCGCGTCGCGTTCGTTCTTCGTCAGCCGGAGCGCAGCGGAAAACAGCGGGTCGAGGTGCTGGAGCGCAAGCTCCTCGAACTCCTGCTTGGTGCGGTTGTTCTGGCGGAACTCCAACATCGGGGGCCTTTCCAGGTTCTCGTAATTACGAGGGAATCAGCGACTCGGTATTCAAAATGTAGCCATGGAAACAGTCGCCGCAACTCGCCCGCTGAAACCCATTCCCGCCAAGGCTCAGCCCGCCACCCCGTGCACCCTCTACGGCCAACGACTTACTGAACGCGCGGATATTCCCGCCGATTTCCGTGAAACAGACGTACGCAAAACAGGGGCCCGGACAAGAAGCCACGCTCGCCTGCCTGCCTGCCCTCCTCAAACGACCGCGTCCGCCGACTCAACACGAGCAGGCGGACGCGGAAAAAGGGGTAAGAGGCTTTTTATCCCCAGTGATTCCAAGCGCTTGAGCTCAGAAAAAGGGGGTAAGAGGCTTTTTTACGGCCTCGCGGACCGGGCGGCGACCTTGCCTTTCGCGACCTTCTTGCCGGAGCCGGAAGACTTGGGCGAGGGCGCGGAGCCGCTGAGCGCGTCCGCCAGCGGTACGTACTCGTAGCCGAGGTCGTTCGCGACAGCCTCGTAGGTCACGTGCCCGCCGTAGGTGTTGATGCCCTTGGCCAGCGCGACGTCCGCCTCCACCGCCGCCTTGAGCCCGAGCTTGGCGATCCGGAGCGCGTACCGGCTGGTGACGTTGGTGAGCGCGAAGGTGGAGGTCTGGGGAACGGCGCCCGGCATGTTCGCCACGCAGTAGTGAACGACGCCGTGCTTGATGTACGTCGGCTTGTCGTGCGTCGTCGGGACGCAGGTCTCGATGCAGCCGCCCTGATCCACCGCGACGTCCACGAGCACCGAGCCCGGGGACATCTCCGCGACGAGCTCCTCGGAGACGAGCTTCGGAGCGCGCGCGCCCGGAATCAGCACACCACCGACGACGAGATCCGCCTCTCGCTCAGCCTTCGCGATGCTCTCGGAGTCGGACGCGACCGTGTTCACTCGGCCGAGGAACACGTCGTCCAGGTACGCGAGCTGGTTGATGTTCACGTCCAGAATCGTGACCTCGGCGCCCATGCCCACCGCGACCTTCGCCGCGTTCATGCCGACGACGCCGCCGCCGATGATCGCCACGCGCGCGCGCCGCACGCCGGGAACGCCGCCGAGCAGAATGCCTTTGCCGTCGTGCGCCTTCTCCAGCGACGTCGCGCCCACCTGAATCGCCATCTTGCCGGCAACCTCAGACATCGGGCGGAGCAGGGGGAGGCTGCCGTCGTCGAGCTGAATCGTCTCGTACGCGACCGCCGTGACCTTCTTCTTCACCAGCACCTCGGTGAGCTTCGGGTCCACGCCGGAGAGGTGGAAGTACGTGTAGACGATCTGGCCGGGCTGCATGCGCTCGTACTCGGGCCCGAGCGGCTCCTTCACCTTCACGATCATCTCGGCGCGCTTCCAGACCTCGTCCGCGCTCTTCACGATCTCAGCGCCGACGCGCTTGAACTCGGAGTCCGGGATGCCGGCGCCCACGCCCGCGTTCGTCTCCACCATCACCTTGTGCCCAGCGGTGGTGAGCGCCTTCACGCCGGCGGGAACCATGCCGAGCCGGTATTCGCGGGTCTTGATCTCTTTGGGAACGCCGATGAGCACGGGAGCTTCCTGTCTGTGTTGCGCGGCTGCGCGCAGGGGAAAAGGGCGGCGGAAGATACTCGCAAGCGCCTTTC
>JBJMQN010000425.1:0-12461 GCA_045802665.1 Myxococcaceae bacterium
TACTTCCGGCAGGACCAGCCGCAGGTGGACAGGCTCGAGTTCCAGCTGGTCGATGGACGCCCCGAGGCGATCGAACGGCTCAAGCGCGGCGAGGTGGACCTCGTGAGCGGCCTGTACGAAGAGGACGTCGCGAAGAGCGCGCTGGATGCGCAGCAGGTGGTTCAGGGCAAGACGCCGTCGGTCTGGTTCCTCGGCTTCAACGTGCAGCACGCCCCGTACGACGACGTTCGAGTGCGCCAGGCCATTCGCTCCGGCCTCGACATTCAGGCGCTGGTGGAGCAGTTCCATCCCGGAGCGCGAGCGGCAAAGCAGCTCACCCCGCCCTCGATTCTGGAGATGCACGAGGGCACGCTGGTGCCGCGCCCCGACGTCACGACCTCGCAGAGGCTTCTGCGCGAAGCGAACATCACGAAGCTTCGGCTCACGCTCTACTACCCGCCGGGCCGCAGCACCGAGCCGGAAGATTCAGTGCTCTTCCGCCCGCTGATCGAAGCGGGGCTCATCGAGCTGAATCACGTCCCGGTCGATGACGAAGACTTCTGGCGGCGGCAGCGCGAAGGCCGCGTGCCGTCGTTCCGAGCCGGCTGGATCGCGGACTACCCGGACGCGGACAACTTCCTGCACTTCCTCCTGAACTCAAAGGCGCAGACGGTCTACGGGCTCGGGTACGTGAATCAGGAGCTGGACCGGCTCACCGAAGAAGCGCGCGTGTCGATCGATCCGGACTTGCGCACGCAGCTCTATCGGAAGGCGGAGAAGCTGCTGCAGCGGGACTGTCCGCTCATCCCGCTCTACCACGAGCGCAGCTACGCGGCCGCGTCACCCGGCGTGCAGGGAATGAGACTGCAGCAGACGCTGCCGCAGGTTCGGTTCGAGCAGCTGTGGTTGGATCGCGAGTAGCTGCCGCCGAAAAATTGCCGTGCTTCATCGCTGTGCAAGCCTGTTGCGCATGCAGAAGCGCTTCGTTCCCCGTCAGCGCCGTCGTCTGAAGATCTCCCTCGGCGGCAGGCTCCCGGCATTCACTGCGGACGTCTCACCGGGAGGCTTCGCCGTGGAGATGATGAGCGTGCCGAAGCCGGGTACCACCCTCCACGGCACACTGTCGCTCGGCGGCGAAGACTTCGACTTCACCGGCGAGGTGAGCTGGGCGCGAGCCGGAGATCCGCGCCTGTCCGTTCGTGGCCGCGTCGGAGTGCGATTCACCGGAATGCCCAACGCGTTCTACGAGGCGTTCCGGAAAGAATTTCCGTAGCGGCTCAGCGCGCCCGACGTGTGCCGGAGATTCCCGCTCGCTGCGGCCAACCGGATGTCTCGAACTTGAGGCCCTTCAGATCGTAGGCCTCGAGCCGCGTCTGACCATTCCGCTTCATGATCGCGAAGAGGAATGATCGGTCGAACACCGCTCCTTGCGTCTGCGCACCCTCAGGCAGCGGGCACACGAACAGCTTCTGCGCGGAGCCATACGCCTGCACAACGCTCTGTGACCCACCGTCGAGAGAGTAGTCCGCCAGCGTCGCGACTCCTCCGCCGGGCCAATCGAGCACTGCAACTTCCTTCAACCGGCCGTTCTGGAAGGGCGAGACGATCGTCTGCGACCAACTCGTCGTCGCGTCGGCGAGCTTCAACACGCGCACTTCAGTGAAGAGCTCATCCGCGCTGCACACGTTCGTCGCCGGCGGCTGGCACGCTGTCGCGAAGGCGTAGCCAAGGTTTTCCGCCGCGTAGAGCTCGGTCTCGATCGGCGTCCGTGGCTGCGGTGACGAGTTCCAGTCCAGGTACGATACGCCGCCGTCGAGATGCAGCACGCCTCGTCCGCCCACGAGCAGCGCACCGTTCGACACGACGAACGCGGTGGCTCCCGCATCGAGCATGAAATCGGCATCGCTCGCATGAACGACGCCGTTCACGTCCAGGGCGAACAGCTGGCCGTCCTCGTCGACCGCTACCTGCACGACAGCCGGAAGCGCGTCACGGATCTCCACGCCTCCATCACCGGCAAGTTGGATCAACTCGCCCGCGTCGTCCTGCGCGACCGCGACAATCACTCCGCTATCGGAGAGCACGGCGAACTCGCCCGGCCCCGCGTGTGCTCCACCATCTTCCGACAGCGAATGCGTCACGAGCAGCGCGCCGTTGTTCGAAGCGAACGTCTCGACGGACTCGCCGCTACTCGTGATCACTCCCGCATCTGAGATCGCGATCAGCCGATGCTCGCGCGCATCCTGATGCCGGGTGCTGAAGCGCAGAAACCCTGTCGGCGTGTACGACGTGAGCGAGCAGCCGCCATCGGATTGATTGCAGAGCTCGAAGTACAGGTTCCCGTTGAACGCGAGCACGTTCGGCGCGCCCGCATCGTCCGTGAGCACCTCGCCCTGCAGCAGCGCGGAGAACGCGGGCGTCATGGTCCCCGCATCCGGCCGTACGCACTGCTTGTTCAGGCAATGCCCTTCGCCCTGACACGGCGTCGGCGGCGCGCAGACAAAATCTTCCGGCGTATCCACCGAGACGCACGTTCCGCTGAAGCACAGCTGCGCGTTGATGCAATCCACTGCGCCGCACGTCGTGCCATCTCCGACGAACGCCTCGCCGCACCCGGAGAGTGGATCGCAGATGGCGGCGTGGCATGGGTTGCTCGGCGTCGGGCACGCGATGGGCGCGTTCACGCAGCCCGTGTCCTCCGAGCAGCCGTCCACCGTGCACTTGTTCCCGTCATCGCACGAGCGCGGCGTCCCGACGCACACGCCGCTCCGGCATGATCCATTCTCGAGGCAGGGATTCGTCGAGATGCAGCTGTCGCCTTCGTTCGACGCCGTCTCGATGCAGCTGTTCGTCGCGAGATCGAACACGGACACGTGGCACACGGCGGACGCGACGCAGTCCAGCGGATGCACGCCCTCGCCGACGAGCGGCACGCTGATGCGCTTGTCCCCGGGCCCGAGCAGAAGCTTTCCCTGTTCCTTCGTACTTCCAGCGTGGAAGTCGACCGGCACCTTCACGGATGTGCCGGCGGGAATGGTGATCGTCGCGCCGGTGGAGAACGGGCCTTCGGTGGAGAGCTCGACGGTGACGTTCGCTCGGGATTGCGAGACGAGCTCCACGTTTCTCTCGACCACGGATCCTTCGAGCGCGCGGCCGAAATCTACCGTCTCTCCGCTCACCTTGAACCCGAGATCCACGCCACCAAGCGACCCGTCATTGCACCTGCACGACGCCGCGACGATCGCGAGGGCCACGCACGCGGCGCTGAGGCGGAGGCTCTTCACTCTTTCGGAACGCTCTTCCTGCGCGCGAGGTACCGGGCCACCAGCGCGACCACGCCGACGATGATGATGCCCAACGCCGCCGTTGTGTAGTGCCGAAAGAGTTTCTCGAGCTTCTCGACGTTGCCGCCGACCAGAATCCCCGCACCGAGGATGAGCAGGTTCCAGATCAGCGAGCTCACGATGCCGAGGCTGATGGCGCGGGCGAACGGCAATCTCGCCGCGCCCACCGCGAGAAAGACGAGCCCACGGATGCCAGGCATGAAGCGGTTGAACAAGAGGAGCAGCACGTGCGAGCCGCGAAGCCGGTCCATCTGCTTCTTCATCGCCGCGTGCTTGATGCCGAACCACTTGCCGTGAGGATCGAGCTCCACGCGCCTCGTCAATCGAGCACCGACCGCGTACTGGACCATCGCGCCGAGCGCGCTGCCGAACGTGATCGCGAGTAGCACCAGCACCCAGTTCTGTTGCCCGCGCACGGCGTAGATGCCGCCGAGCAGCAGCAGCGTGTCACCTGGGAATGGCGGAAAGAGGAACTCGATCAGCGCCGCGAACGCGAGGACCACCACGCCCGCGGGACCCACAGCCAGCATCCATTTGTCGAGCTGCTCGACCACGCGTCGCCGGATAGCACGACGGTTCCATGCGGGCGCGGGCGTGCTGCGATCTCGCGTCGCTTTTCGTCACGTAGATCCGCCCTCGGGAATCAGGCCCCTGTGCGACTGGGCACCGCGGCGAGTGCGCATTCGAAGGCCCAGAGCCGCTGCGATGATCAGCGCGATCATCGCGCCCGACAGTCCCGTCGAGCCGCACGAGCACCCGCCTTGCTGCTGACTCGCTCCCTGGAGCGGGCCGAAGCCGCCGTCGGACGCACATGGCGCGTGTTCGGTGCACGTTGCATCGAACGAGACCGTCGTGGGCTCAGACCCGTTGCCTGCGCCGTCGATCGCGATGACGTCCATGTCGTGGTGACCCGGCGAAATCCCGTCGCCTTGTCCGTTGCACGCGACGGTGATGAAGAGCGTTGATCCGGCGCGTCCGCGGCCGAACCGCGTGTCGACCGGAACGATGAGCAGCCGTTCGTCGGGGTTCTGAAACGTGATCAGCGCGGACGGGTTGGGCGTCTCGCTGCACGTGTCCACCTCACCGCACTCAGGCGTCGGCAGATTCTCGGTCGAAAGGCTCAAGACCATCGGTGCGGGAGGCGGCTGCGTGTCCGGCCCGGACCCGGTGACGAAAAGCGCCTGATCGGTGTTGGGCCCCGCGTCGGGGTTGTTCACCCACAACCGGTACGTCGAATTCGGCTGCAGCGTTTGCGGCGGATTGAGTGCGAGGAGCGAACCGCCGCATAAAGACCGGTTGATTTCCACCGGCGACACCTGCATCCCGTCCGTGGGCTCGAAGCCAGCGTCGGCCAGAGCCAACCGAAGATCTCCGGCACGGGAGAAGAAGGCGCTCGGCACGAATTGGACGACCGGCCGCGCATTCGTCGGAAGTACGGGCGGGATGGTGGGCGAATGGTACGACGGGTCGGACAGGATCGTGAGGGGCGGCTGTTCGAGCGGCCGAACGCAGCTGCACGCATCCGCGCGCGACGGCAGCGATAACCAGAACGCGATCACCATGGCGATGCAGCGCATGCGCACCATTCACGCCTCCGCGAGGACTTCGCCACCGTAGCTCGACGCGGACAGCGTCCCGCACGCGGCTCCAATGTCCTTCCCGCCCGAATACCTCCGCGCGATCGGCGCACCCAGAATCTGCAGGTGATTTCGGAACGCCTTCAGCTCTTCGTCATCGGGCGGCTCGTACTTCCCGGTCGGGTCGGTCACGTCGATCAGATCCATCTTGATCGGGATCCCGGCGAACGTCTCCTTCAACGCGAGCGCGTCCTCGTACCCGGTGTTGAAGCCCTTGATCACGACGTACGCGAGCATCGCCCTTCCACTTCGCGACTTCGCGTACTCACGGATCGACTCGACGAGCTCGGGTAGCGGGTGCGTGTTCTCCACCGGCAGAACCTTCCCGCGCTTGTCCGAGATCGCGGACGTGATGCTGAACGCGAGCCGGTACGGATGCTCTTCGCGCACGTAGCGCTTGATCATCGGCACGATGCCCACGGTCGAGATCGTGATCGCCTTACCGCTGATCGCCAGCCCCGCCGGATGACACATGATCCCGGCGGATCGGATGACGTCGCGATAGTTGAGCAGCGGCTCACCCATGCCCATGAAGACGACGCCACGGACGGGGCGATCTGCTTCCGCCCTGATCTGCAGCACCTGATCCACGATCTCCCACGTCGCCAGATTCCGCTGAAAGCCCATCCGCCCGGTCATGCAGAAGTCGCACGCCATCGCGCAGCCGATCTGCGACGACACGCAGAGCACGTACTTCTCTTCGAACAGCGGGATCCGCACTGCTTCGATCTTGCCGCCCAGCGGAGACTCGAACAGGTACTTCACGAACCCGTCGGAGGCCTTGCGGCGTTCGACGATCTTCAGGGACGGAAGCTCACCCTGCTCGCGGAGCAACTTCGCCACACCGCGCGGAACCTGCGGCGCCTGCGCGATCTGCTCCACGCTCTGCGCGCCGTGCGCGAACACCTGCGCGAACACCTTCAGCACCGCGGTGCGCGATGGCTTCGCCGGAGCGAGCGCGGACTCCAGCTCCGCGAATGACAGGTTCTTCAGATTCAAAGCGAGGGCGCTTCTACTTCTTCAGCTTCTCGCGAAGGAAGCCCTTCAGCTTGTCAGCGACTTCCGACGGCATCTTCGCGGCCAACGCCTTGCGGCACAGGTGCGAGGTCTGCCGGTACGTCTTCACGAACTCCACGCACGGAGAACAGCCGTTCAGGTGCTCCTCCAGCGCCGCCGCTTCCTCCTTCGGCATGTCGCCGTCGAGGTAGGAGAGCAGCTCGTCGATGGAGTCCTTACACGTCTTCATTCAACCCACGCCCACGGTGTCGCTCTGTAGATGCAGGAGCGGCCTTCGGGTTTCAACGCGCATTATAGAAATGATCAATTGCTTCCCGGAGCGCCAACCGCGCCCGGTGCAGCCTGCTCTTGACCGCCGCCACGGAAACCCCGAGGACCTCTCCAATTTCCTCGTAGGAAAGCCCCTCCACGTCCTTGAGCAAGAATACCTCCCGGTAGCCCTCGGGCAGCCGGTCGGTCGCCTGCTGGATGGCGCGCCCCAACTCCGCGTCCAGCGCCTGGTCCTCGGCCGGTTTCGCCCATTCGCCGGGCATCTCCGCCAGCGTGCCGCGCGGCGTGAACTCCGGCTCCTTCAGCTCCGCCTCCGCCGTCTCGCGAACCTTCTTGTGCCGCAGCCGCATCAGCGCGTGGTTCGCGGCGATCCGGTACAGCCAGCTGCCGAACGCCGAGTCGCCGCGGAAGTTCTTGAGGTTCTGGTACGCGGACAGAAAGGCGTCCTGGGCAACTTCGGCGGCGTCCGCTTCCGAACGCGTCATCCGATAGGCGAGCCCATAGACCTCATCGCGGTGACGTTCGACGAGCTGTTCGAACGCGGCGACGTCGCCGTTCTGCGCTCGGGCGAGCAGCTCCGCGTCCGGATTCTCGTCCGGCGCGGCGCCTTCAGCGGGATCGCGTTCGTCGCCCATACGCGCGCGCACCGAATCAGCGGCGAGCAATCCGGTCAAGACCGACGCGGCGCTTTGTGAAAGCTCACCTTCTTTTTCGGAACCTTCGACACGTGCGCGTTGCCGTCGATCCAGAAGCGGTAGTGCTTGTGCGCCCACTCGCCCGCGTAGTCGACGCCGATGCGCGCGCCCTTCGCGATCTGTGACGGCTTCACCACTCGCCCGTCTTCGAGCCACAGCACCTCGCCGCAGAGGTCCAGCCGATTGTGCTGCCGCGTGATCTCCATCGCCCGGCACAGCTTTCCCGGACCGTTCGTCTCGAGAGCCGGATCGATTCCCTCCAGCGGCTCGAGTCCGCGGATCAACACCGCCGCCGCGACGCCCTCGGGCTCAGTGACGACGTTGAAGCAATCGTACATTCCGTAGATCAGATAGACGTATGCGTGCCCTGGCGGACCGAAGAGGACCTCGGTGCGCTTCGTCCGTCCCTTCGCAGCGTGGCAGGCGAGATCATGTTCACCGACGTACGCCTCGGTCTCGACGATGATGCCCGCCCGACGCTTTCCGCTCTCTGACAAGACGAGTGTCTTCCCGAGAAGTTCTTTTGCGACGACCAGGGCGGGACGGTTGTAGAAGGAGCGCGGCAGACGCATCGATGTATCCGCCTCTGCAATAGGCAACCGACCCAATCATGTCCACACCGACGGGCCGCATCTCCGGGATTCTTCTCCCGCTCTTTTCACTCAGAAGCCGCGACGACTTCGGCATCGGCGATTTCGGCGCCGTGGATGGTCTGCTCCAGTGGATGGCCGCCGCGAAGCAGAAGCTGCTCATGGTCCTGCCGCTGCTCCCCACCGCGCCCGGAGATCCAAGCCCGTACTCCACTCGCAGCGCGTTCGGCCTCAACTCGCTCTTCATCGACCTGAAGCAGGTCCCCGAGTTCGTCGAAGCCGGCGGCATGAACAGCCTCTCCGCCGACGAGAAGCGGATGCTCGAAGAGGCGCGCAAGAGCCACCGCATCCACTACGGACAGGTCTTTCCGCTGAAGGGCGCCGCTCTTCGTCGAGCGTTCGATCGCTTCGAGGCGAACCACTTCACGAAGAACACCGATCGCGCCAAAGCATTCGAAGCGTGGCGGCAGAGCGAAGGCATCTGGCTGGACTCGTTCGCGCTCTACACGGCCATCAGCGAATCGCAGGAGCGGCGCGCGTGGTGGGAGTGGCCGGAGCCGCTGCGCGACAGAAAACCCGAAGCCCTGAACGCCGAACGCGAGAGACTCAAGCGCGAGATCCTCTTCCACACCTTCCTGCAGTGGATCGCGCACGAGCAGTGGAACCGGGTGCGCGAGTCCGCGAAGAGCCGCGGCGTGCTGCTCTGCGGTGACGAGCCGTTCATCATCGGGCAGGACAGCGTGGACACGTGGTGCAACCCGACGGTGCTGCGCAGGGACGCCCGGCTCGGGGTACCGCCGGATGACTTCTCCGCGACGGGCCAGGACTGGGGTCTGCCGTACTTCGACTTTCAGCAGATGGCGAAGGACGACTACTCGTGGCTCCGCTTCCGGGCGAAGAAGGCCGCGAGCTACTACGACCTCCGCCGGGTGGATCACGCCGTCGGTTATTTCCGTCAGTGGATCCGCGACGAGAAGACGCCCACCGGGCGCTTCATCCCCGAGGGCGAAGCGGCGCACAAAGAGACTGGCAGGAAGAACTTCGAGATCCTCGGCAGTGACGCGGCGGTGGTCGCGGAGGACCTCGGTGTCATCCCGGACTTCGTGCGCGAGATGCTCACGCAGATGAACATCCCCGGCTATCGCGTGATGCGCTGGGAGCGCGACGAGGCGGTGTATCGCGATCCGCGCAAGTACCCGGTGAAGTCGCTGGTGACGACGGGCACGCACGACACCGAGACGTTGGCCGAGTGGTGGGAGGCGGAGAAGGACGAGACGCGGCTCGGCGTCGCGAAGGTGTATCCGGAGCTCAAAGAGCTGAACCCGCCGCAGAAGAGCTTCACGCCGCGGATCCACGAAGCGCTGATCTCCGCCGCGCTGAACTCCGCGAGCGAGCTCTGCGTGCTCCCGTGGCAGGACGTGTTCGGCTCGCGCGAACGGGTGAACCTCCCCGGCTCGATGCAGGACGCGAACTGGGCGTACCGGATCGACATGCCGGTGGAAGAGCTGCTCCAGCGCAAGGACACGAAGGAGCGCGCGGAGTGGCTCGGACGGTTGACGGCGCAGAGCTCACGTTGAGCGTTCTGCGATTCGACGCGCGAAGGTAAGCGTCATCCTGTGGCTCACGTCCCGTGCTACGACCGTGGGATGACCACGCGTGTTTTCGCTCTCGCGGTCCTGTTGTTCGGGGAGCTCGCCGTCGCAGAGGAGCCGGTGTCCCGGTCGGCGATTTCCGCGGACATGCTCAACTATTACGGCGGCGAGCGGAGCTCCGCGTACTTCGTGCTCGTGCACGGCGTCGCGTCCGCCGGCCTCGGCAGCTACCTGCTCGCAAACAACAATCCGTCCGAGTTCGATCGCGGGCTCGCGTACACGCTGTGGTCAGTGAGCGCGTTGGAGCTGCTCGGGGGCATCAGCTACGCGGTGCAGTGCAACCGGGAGATCTCGCAGTACGGCGGTGAGCTCGCGGCCGATCCGGTGAAGTTCAAGGAGGACGAGCTCGCGCACATCGACGGCACGCGATCGCGCTTCATCTACTACCGCATGTTCGAGGCGGCGATCTCGCTCGCCGGCGTGGGCTTCCTCACGTACGGCCTCGCCGCGGATCGCGACACGTCGAAGGGAATCGGCCTCGGGCTCGCGGCGACCGGAATTCCACTGCTCGTGATGGACACCATCAACAACGATAGGGCCGCGGGCTACGTGGAGCGGCTTCGAGCTTTCAACCCGAGCGTCGCGATCCAGCGAGACGGCTCCTTCACCTTCGGCATCGCCTCCCGATTCTGAAGACTCCCGCTCACCGCTGAACGCTCAACGCCGTGTCTATCGCCCGCCTCCAACTCGCCGCACTGCTCGCGCTCGCCACGGCGACCGGCTGCGCGACGACGGCGGCGGAAGATCGTCCTGACGGTCCGGTCGTCGAGAAGCTCGACATCCAGGGCACGAACAAGATCAGCGACGGCGACATCAAGAAGAAGATCCTCACCACCGAACGCACCTGGTGGCACTTCTGGGAGGAGCCGCCGCGCTACGAGCCGAACGCGTGGCAGGCGGATCTCCATCGCATCCAGCGCTACTACCAGGCGCAGGGCTACTACGACGCGCAGGTCGTGGACGACGACGTGAAGCCGGTCGGCGACGACAAGGTGGACCTCTCCGTCAAAGTCACCGAGGGCGAGCCCACCCGCGTCGGCGACATCCAGGTCACCGGCCTCGACGCCCTTCCGGCTCAGCACAAGCAGACGGCGCTGGAAGACTTTCCGCTCAAGAAGGGCGACCTCTTCCTCGAGGAGAGTTGGAGCGGGGTGAAGCAGCAGGTCCGCTCCAGGCTGAACGAGCTCGGCTACGCGCAGGCGGACGTGAAGGGCGACGTGTTCGTGGACGTGGGCAAGCACCTCGCGACGGTGCACCTCGACGTGGATCCAGGGCTGCGCTTCAAGTTCGGGAACATCTTCGTCGCGCAGGATCCGAACCCGAAAGTTCGAGCGGCGCGGATCATCGAACAGGCGCAGGGCGCGATTCGCAAAGGCGACTGGTACAGCGAGAGCGCGCTGGGCGAGGCGCAGAGCCGCGTCTTCCAGATGGGCGTCTTCGGCGCCGTGAAGGTGAATCGCGGCGCGCCGGATCCAGCGACGGCGACGGTGCCGGTGGTCGTCGACGTCCGAGAGGCCCCGTTCCACACCGTGAAGGCGGGCGGCGGCGTGGGACTGGATCAGACCCGCAACGAAGCGCGGCTCCTCGCCGAGTACACCGATCGAAACTTCTTCGGCGGGCTGCGGCGCTTCACCGTGCGCGGCAAAGCGGGCATCGCGTTTCTGCCCTCCGTCTACACGTACGTCACCAACCGGGACGCAGCGCAGGTTCCCGCGCCCTTTGGCGAGGCGACGGCGGAGTTCGAACAGCCGCGCTTTCTCTTCCGCGATCTCTCCGCGCAGGCGATCCTTCAGTTCGAACGCGGCGTGGAGCCTGCGTACCGCTACCTGGGCGGCCGCACGAAGCTCGGCGTCATCTGGCAGCCGCACCCGGCGTTCAGCATTTTCCCCTCGTACAACGCAGAGATGTACTTCTTCGACGAAGGCACCGCGTCGCTCACCGGCAGGTCGCCCGCGCTCGCGTACGGCTGTCCGAACAAGCCGTGCGTGCTCAGCTACCTCGAGGAGACGGCGCAGTGGGATCGCCGAAACGACAAGCAGGATCCGCACCGCGGCTACTACCTCGCGCTGTCGCTGCAAGAGGGCGGCGGGATTCTGCAGGGCTCGTTCAACTACTTCCGCATTCAACCGGACGCCCGCTACTACGTGTCGGTCGGCAGCGAGGATCAGCTCACCATCGCCACGCGCTTCCGCGTCGGGACGTTGATCCCCGCCGGCAACGCCACCTCGCCGATCGTCGCGCGTTTTTTCTCCGGCGGTCCGGGCATGCGCGGCTTCGGCAACCGGCGCCTCTCACCCCTTCAGGTCACGGTCACGCCCACGAGCAGTGGGGACGAGATCGCGACGGTGCCCGTAGGTGGCAATGGCCTCGTCGAGGGATCGCTCGAGCTCCGCTACAGCGTGACGCGGGATCTCGTGCTCGCGATCTTCTACGACGTGGGCGCGGTGACGCCGAAGTCACTCTCGATCGATGCGGGTTACTTCTCGCGCAACCTGCTGCACGCGGTGGGCATCGGCTTCCGCTACCGCACGCTGGTGGGGCCCATCCGCTTCGACATCGCTCGCCGGCTCAACATTGGTCAGCCGCTCACCGTGTACCAGCCCGCGGATCGGGTTGTGGCCGTGCCTGCCTCCAGCGGCTGCTTCGGGCTCGGCGAGACGCACGACGCGACGATCGCCGGCGCCCCGGAGAGTCCGTGCGCGTTCCACATCTCGATCGGGGAGGCGTTCTAGATGAGCGCTGCCCCTCCTACGGAAACGCCGAAGCGAGAGCGAAAATGGCTCAAGCGCACGCTGTGGGCGCTGATCGCGCTTTTGACGTTGCTCGTGCTCGCGATCGTCGGCGTCTACGCGTACCTGACCAGCGGCGCGGGCGAAGCGCGGGTGAAGGCCACGGCGATCTCTGCGGTGAACGATCAGCTCGCGGGCCACGTGGAGGCCGGGAGCGTGCAGCTCTCCGCGAATGATCTCGTGTTCGAAGACTTGAAGCTCTTCGATCCTGAAGGAGAGCTCGTCGCGCAGATCAAACGCGTGGAGGTGAAGCTCACGCCCACCCAGCTGCTCGGCAAAGAGATCCGGATCAACGAGGCGATGGTCACCGGAGCTTCGCTCCATCTGAAGATCGATCGCCGCGGCTTCAACCTCCAGCGCGCGATCGCCGCGAAGGAGCTTCGCCCCTCTGATCTCACCGGCACCAAGTCGGAGCCGAAGCCGTTCGCGTTCAAGCTGGATCACTTCAAGCTCGAGAGCGGCGACGTCGAGTTCGTTGAGGAGCTGGA
>JBJMQN010000426.1:0-5618 GCA_045802665.1 Myxococcaceae bacterium
CGCGCGCGACGTGGATTCGGAATCCGCGCCCTTCATTCGTCGTGTCCTCTACCCGTCGTCCGCGGCGTCGCAGCCGCGCGTTGACGCATCTTCTGGCCGTGCTACAGCGCCGCCGTGCTCGCTCTGCTCAGTGTCTCGGACAAGCGCGGCCTCGTCCCCTTCGCGAAGGGGCTGGCCGAGCTCGGGTTTTCCATCCTGTCCACCGGAGGCACGCTGGATGCGCTCGCGTCCGCGGGTGTTCCGGTGACGAAGGTGGCGCAGCACACCGGGAGCCCGGAGATTCTGGGTGGCCGCGTGAAGACGCTGCATCCCAGAATCCACGGCGGAATCCTCGGGCGGCCGGACCTCGCCTCTGACAGCAAGGAGATGAAGGAGCACGGCATCGCTCCCATCTCGCTCGTCGTCGTGAACCTCTACCCGTTCCGTCAGACGGTGGAGAAGGGCGGGAGCTGGGAAGAGGTCATCGAGCAGATCGACATCGGCGGTCCGGCGATGGTGCGGGCGGCTGCGAAGAACGTCGCGCACGTGGGCATCGTGGTGGACCCCTCCGACTACGACGCGGTGCTGACCGAGCTCCGGGAGAAGAAGAAGCTCTCGGACGACACCCGGAAGCGCCTGCAGCGAAAGGCCTTCGCGCACACCGCGGCGTACGACGCGTCGATCGCGCAGTGGCTCTCCACTCAGGGCGGCGAGCCTTTCCCGAACGAGCTGTCCGTCTCGTTTCAGAAAGCGCAGGAGCTCCGCTACGGCGAGAACCCGCATCAGCGCGGTGCGTTCTATCGGGAGTTCTCCGCGCCAAAGGAGCCGACGGTCGCGTTCAGCAAGGTGCTCCAGGGCAAGGAGCTCTCGTGGAACAACATCCTCGATCTCGACGCGGCGCTGGGCCTCCTGCTCGAATTCCCCGAACGCCCCACCGCGGTCATCATCAAGCACAACACTCCGTGCGGCGTGGCGGTGAGCGGCGAGCTGGAGCAGGCGTACCGGACCGCTCGGGCGATCGACGAGGTGTCTGCGTTCGGCGGCATCGTCGCGCTCAACCGGGAGGTGGATGAGAAGACGGCGAAGGCGCTGGCCGAGACGTTCCTCGAGGCGGTGATCGCTCCGCGCTACTCGGAGCAGGCGCTGCAGCTGCTGAGCGCGAAGAAGAACCTGCGGCTGCTGGATGCGGGAGCAGCGCTCTCCTCCGGAAGCCCTCCGCGGCAGTCCACGGATCTCCGTTCGGTCTCGGGCGGCGTGCTGGTGCAGGATCGCGATGCGGTGGAGCCGAAGAGCGAGTGGAAGGTCGTCAGCAAGAGGCAGCCCACCGACGCGGAGCTCGCAGGGATGAGGTTCGCGTGGAAGGTCTGCAAGCACGTGAAGAGCAACGCGATCGTGTTCTCCACGGCGGACAAGCTGCTCGCGGCGGGCGGCGGACAGACGAGCCGCGTGGACTCGGTGAAGATCGCGGCTGGGCGCGGAGGCGAGGCGCTCAAGGGCAGCGCGGTGGCGTCTGATGCGTTCTTTCCGTTCCGCGACGGCCTCGATGCCGCCGCGGCAGCCGGTGCCACGTGCGTGGTGCAGCCGGGCGGATCGGTGAGAGACGCGGAGCTCATCGCCGCGGCGGATGAACACAACCTCGCGATGGTCTTCACCGGCGTGAGACACTTCCGTCACTGATGCGCATCGACTGTGAGAAGTGCGGAGCCGCGTTCGCGATCGACGACAAGTTGATCCCGGCCCGTGGTGTCCGCGCGCAGTGTCCGCGCTGCAGGCACGTCAAGCTCGTGACGCGTCCGGCGGAGCCGCCAGAGCCGCCGCGCGCAAAAGCTCCGGAAGCGCCGAAGCGATCCGATCCGAAGCCGCCACCGCGCGCGCCCGTCGGCACGGATGACACCCAGCCCATCGCCGCGCGCAGGACCGTTCCCAATCCGGACGACCTGACGAGCCCCGCCATCCCGCCGTTCAAGCCCCCGTCGAGCTCGGAGAAGGCGAAGGGCGAAGCGCTCGTCTCGAGCGCGAAACCTTCCGCGCCGCCTGTCATTGCGAAGACGCGGAAATCTTCTCCCGGCCAGAGCCGCGCCACGGCGATCGAGGACGCGCCCGCACCGATTCCTCGCAGCGAGGCGACTGAGCGGATCGTCGTGCCGACCGCGCCGGTGCGCGCGCCGACGGACGAGGTGCAGGGAGCATCCACGACGTGCCGATCATGCGGGAAGGCGCTCACCGACGCGTTCGATCAGGCGCTGGGCATCTGCGACGACTGCCGGCAGAAGGCCGCCGAGACGATGCCGCCGCTGGATGCCCCGGTCCGCGCCGCCGCTTCGACCCCATCGTCTCCGAAGAACCCGGTCGCCGCGGCACCGGCGATGAACTTCGCCCGAGCGGATAGCAAGCCGCGTTCGCGCTGGCCGCTCTTCGCCGGAGCAGGCGCGATCGTCGCGCTCATCGTGACAGCCGCCGTCGTCGCGTTCGTCGTGAGGCCCTTCAAACCCGTCGCGCCGCCTCCGCCGGACATCCCGGAAGCGATCAGCGAGACGGTGCCGCGCTGGAAGCTTTCGTTCGTGGGCCTTACCGGCGAGGCGCCAGAATTCTTGAAGGAAGGCCAGGCGGCCCTCTCGAACGACACGCCGTCTTCGTATCTGGACGCGGAGGAGGCGTACCAGAAGGCGCTCATCCTCGACCCTCAGTCGGACGAGGCGATCATCGGGTACTGCCGGGCGCTCGCGCTTGGGCGAGGGACCGTGGTGGACGACGCGACGCTCAAGGAGGCGCTGGGGCTCATCACCGCTGCCGAGAAGCGCACGCACGATTCCGCCCTCTCGCTGGTCGCAGAGGCCGAGCTGCGTCTGACCCGGCCGGGATTGGCGGAGAACGTGGAGCGCGCCCGGTCACTCGCGGAGCGCGCCGCGTCTGCGAAGGAGCCTGAGGTGCGCGCGGAGGCGGAGCTCGTGCTCGGGCGCACGTTCACGGCGACGTCTCTGGCGCTCGCGCTGCAGCACTTCGACACCGCGTTGTCGCTCTCGCCCACGCTCGCCCGGGTCCACTACGAACGCGCGCTGGCGCACGAGTCCGCCGGAGATCTCCGCCAGGCGATGGCGTCGCTTCAAGAGCGGCTCAAATCCGATCCGGATCAACCCGAGGCGCTGGCGAGCCTCTCGCGCATGTACCAGGAGGTTGGCGATACCGCGTCCGCTCGGCAGGTGTATCAGCGCGTGCTCGACAAGCGGCCCGGAGACTTTCACGCGAGCCTGATGCTGGCGGTGCTCCTGTATCAGACCGAGGGCAAGACGGCGGAGGCGGTGAAGGCGCTCAAGGCGCTCGCGAAGCTGGAGGATCGCTACGAGGACCGCGACAAGGTGGAGCTGTTCGTGCATCTCGCGGCGGCGCAGCGAGCGCAGGGGGATGCGGATGGCGCGCTGGACTCGGTGATGTCCGCGCTCTCGACTTCGAGCAGTGACGCGGGCGCGCATCTGCAGGGCTTGCTGCTCGCGCTCGACAAAGGGCTCGCGGCGGAGGCGGCGCGCCACCTCGCGTTCGTGCAGGGCCACCTCGGCGATCCGGCCCTGGAGCGGATGATGGAGGCGCGCGTGCGGCTGGAGGAGCAGAAGTTCGACGCCGCTGCGGCCGCGTACAAAGACGCCGCGAGCGCGGATCCACGCCGGCTGGACGCGGTGATCATGTCGGGCGTCGCGTTCGCTCGAGCGGCCAATCGCGACGGCGCGCTGAGGGCGCTCACTCCGCTTCTGGAAGCGGACCCGACGCGGCTCGCCCCGCGCGCGATCGTGACGCGCTACTACCTCGCTCCCGGTGAGACGGTGAAGGACGCTGACGGCTGGGTGGGCAAGCTCTCCAGTTCCCCGCAGGACGTGGTCCCGCGCGAATACCAGGCGCTGATCGACTGGCACCGCGGCAAGCGCGACGACGCCGAAAAGCTCTTCAAAGAAGTCATCGCTGAAGACGAAGGTGACGCCGTGGCGCACAGCTACCTGTCGCTGATTGCGCTCGCGAACAAGCAGAACGCGGCGGCGAAGTCCGAAGGGGAGCGAGCGGTGGGAGCGGGGCGACAGAAGGCGATTGCGCACTACGCGTACGCGAGCGCGCTCGTCGCGACGGGCGACAAAGAGCGGGCAGGGAAAGAGCTCGCGGAGGCGGAGTCGGTGTCGCCGCGGTTTCTTCCGGTGCAGCTCTCCATCGCGTCGCTGGATGCCTCGGCGAAAGAGACGGAGCGCGCGCGAGCGCGGCTGGTGCGGACGCTCGCGTCGGATCCGTCGTATCTGGCGGCGAAGCGGCTTCTGTATTCGCTCGGGGATCAGCGATGAGGGTGCTCGTCCTCGGCGGCGGCGGACGGGAGCATGCGATCTGCTGGAAGCTCCGCCAGAGCCCGCGCCTCGCCGACCTCTATTGCGCGCCGGGAAACCCGGGCACCGCGCAGCTCGCGACGAACGTGCAGATCAAAGCGGACGATCCGGCGGCGGTCGTGAAGCTCTGTGCCGAGCGGAAGATCGACCTCGTGGTCGTGGGCCCGGAAGCGCCATTGGTCGCTGGCGTCGCGGATGCGCTGATCGAAGCGAAGGTGCCGGTGTTCGGCCCGACGAAAGCGGGCGCGCGGGTGGAGGGCTCGAAGGCGTTCGCGAAGGACGTGATGGCGAAGGCGGGCATCCCCACGGCCGCATATCGCACGTTCACCGATCCGAAAGAGGCGGAGACGTGGGCGTTCGAGCACGCGCCGATCGTGATCAAGGCGGACGGTCTCGCGGCGGGGAAGGGAGTCGTCGTCGCGAAGACGAAGGAAGAGGCGGCGCTGGGCGTGCGGGAGCTTTCGGGGTTGGGCGCGGCGGCGGGCACGCTTCTGCTCGAGGAGCTTCTCGATGGAGAGGAGCTGTCGGTGATCGCGCTCTGCGACGGCGAGCGGTACGCGCTCCTCCCGCCAGCGAGAGATCACAAGCGCGTGGGGGACGGTGATACCGGACCGAACACAGGCGGCATGGGTGCTTACAGTCCGGCGCCGCTGCTCGACGAGGTTGCCCTGCGGCGAGTGGGCGAAGAGGTGATCGCCCCTGCGCTGGCGGAGCTCGCCCGTCGTGGCGCGCCCTTCCGAGGTGCGCTCTACGCGGGACTGATGGTCGGCAAGTCGGGCACGAAGGTGCTCGAGTTCAACGCGCGGCTGGGAGATCCGGAGACGCAGGTCCTGATGATGCAGCTCGACGAGGACCTGCTCACGCTCTTCGAGAAGTGCGCGAAGGGAGAGCTCGAGCAACGGCCCCTGCGCGTGAAGGCCGGCGTGTCCGTGGGCGTCGTGGCGGCAGCCCCGGGCTATCCGCAAGCGCCTCGCACCGGTTCGCCGATTCGTGGGCTCGACGCCGTCTCCCCGGACGCGGTCGTGTTCCACGCGGGCACGAGGGCGGAAGGAAAAGAGATCGTCACCGCCGGAGGACGCGTGCTCACCGTCTGCGCGCACGGAACCGACATGAAGTCCGCACGCGAGAAGGCGTACGAGGCGCTCCGGTCGATCTCATTCGACGGGATGCACTTTCGGAGCGACATCGGCGGACACTGACCGGCCGAACCCCAGCGCCGCGCCCAGCGCAAGCCCAAGCGCCATCCCGAACTCCGCGTGGAACAACGGATCGTGCGCCGCC
>JBJMQN010000427.1:0-6962 GCA_045802665.1 Myxococcaceae bacterium
CTCCGCGTTCGGCGAATCGAAGGGCGCGAAGCTGAGCTCCGTGTCGTCCGGCAAGCAGGCCGCGTTCGACGTCACGGTCTCGAAGGGCGACGAAGTGAAGACCGTTCAGGTCAACAACTTCGGGCGTCCGATTCCCGCTGGCGTCGATCCGCGCGAGGCGAACGTCTTCGTCGCGAACTACTTCCTCGACTCATTCGCCTGACAGCGGCTGGTCCGGCGTCGGCATCACGAACGGCACCGACCGCAGCCCCTGATTGTGATCGATCGGATCCGAAATCGGGGCAACCGCCGCTGATGGCGCGACGGGCCCGGATCCGCCCACGCCCATCGAAGCCTTCACGTCCGGATAGACGCGAACCGCATCGAACAGCCAGCGATCCCCCACGCGCGTGCCGACGATCGTGACCCGAAGATCCGTGGGCAGCGGCGGGTTCGCATCCGAGCTCGCCGTGCCGCCGATGAGCTCCTGGGAGAGATCCGCGACGACGATCTGCCCGCCCTGCGGCGCCGGCGCGAACGACCTCACCGAGTCCACCTTGAGGTTCGTCCTGAAGTTCTTCAGCGCCCCCTGCTGCTCCCGCTGAATGAGCGAGGAGATCTCCTGCCGCCCGCTCGCAACCTCTCCCGTCGGAGAGAGATACGTCGCGTCCGCCTGGAAGAACGACATCACTTTCCCGGCGTCACCCGCGTTCCACGCTTGCGCGAACTCGTCCGTCACCTTGTCCCACTGCTTCACCGTGCCCTGCGAGACCGCGTTGCCGAAGGAATCTGGCCCCTTCGAGACGATCCGCGGCTTCTTCGCAAGACTCACCGACGCCACCAGCACGCCCGCGCACACGAGTGGCCTCCAGCTCAATCGCATCATTGCTGCCTCCGCTTTCCAACGGTGTGCACGCCGATCGCGCGGCGGCCAGCACGCGCCGACACGGTAGGCCGGTGGACTCGCGCGTGACTGTCCGCTCCACTGTCCTGGTCTCAGTCAGCGCCGAGCGGTAGGAGCGATTCCCACTGCGCGCGGACGCTCCAACAGTGGGTGCGCAACCCCTCGGAAACCGTCCTCCTCGCGACCGCTGCGAAGTTCCTTCTCATGTCACGAGGATGAGACACCCGGCCCTCGCATTGCAGTCGATGGGCGCATGCGCAAACTCAGCCTGCTCCTGCTCGTGCTCGCCGGCTGTGGCGGTCAGGCGGATCTCGTCCCGCTGTCCACGGACAAGGGAGACGATCGCGGGTTCGCGCCGCCGGAGGTTCGCTCGCTGAGCTGTGATGCGGCGAGCGGGCAGGCGCCTTACGCGACGCGCTGCACGTTCGAGGTCGCTGCGCCGGACGACGGTGTTACCTGCGACATCTCGGTCAACGGCGGCGAGGTGAAGCCCGCGTCGATCGCTGCGTGTCATTCGGGCGAAGTGCTAGTGAACGTGGAATCCGTGGGCGAGACGATCGTCGAGGTTGCCGCGCATCGCGAGGGCGGATCCACCTTGCGCGCGCAGCTCAAGCTTCAGGGCCTGAACCGAGCGCCCTCGATTGATGCATTCACGCCCTCGAAGAAGTCCGGAACCGCGCCGGTCACGAGCACGCTTCAGTGGAAGCTGAGCGATCCGAACGGGGACGCGATCCACTGCACGCTGGCCGTGGATGGCACCGTGGTGGAAGCGTTCGACGACTGCTCGGCGGTGACGTCTTCCACGCAGACGTTTCAGAGCGGGACGCATCAGATCGCGCTCACCGCGATTGATTCGCACGATGGTCAGTCGTCGGCGGAGGTTCAGGTGGCTGCGGTCCCGCCGGTGGGCGACGTGACGATCACGAAGGTGGAGCTCGGTCAGTCGGTGATGTCGCAGAAGCTGCGGCTGGTGCCCGGGAAGCAGGCGTTGCTGCGCGTCTTCGCTCAGGCGGACACGGCGGGGCTCGCGGCGAAAGTGCGAGTGCAACGGATGGTGAACGGCGCGGTCGCGGACACGATCACGCTGACGGGACCTGCGACCTACCCGACGCAGGAGCAGCCGGGACAGCTTTCGAGCACGTTCAACTACGTGATGCCGGAGGCGTGGATCGCGACCGGCATCGAGCTGCGCGTGCAGGCGGATCCCGACGACGACCTCCCTGAGACGAACGAGGACAACAACACGACCGTCGTGAAGCCGGACGTGGGGCTCGCGAATCAGATCGCGATCACGACCGTGCCGGTGGTTTTCCAGGGCAACACGGGGATGGACTCGGACTTCATCCCGACGCTGCACGCGCTCTACCCGCTCCAGAACGCGACCAAGAAGATGCGAGCGCCCTACACCTTCAACGGCAACTTCACCGATCAGTACGGCGGTTGGAGTCAGCTGCTCGGCGAGGTCGGATCGCTCAGGAGCACCGACAGCAGCAACGATTACTATTACGGGTTCATCGACATGGGCGCGTTCGGCGGAGGGATCGCCGGGCTCGGGTATCTCGGACAGCCAGCGGCCGTGGGGCTCTCCGCGTACACCTCCGTGCTCGCGCACGAGGTCGGGCACAACCTGTCGCTTCCGCACGCGCCGTGTGGAGCGGTGTCGGGCGCGAACGCGAGCTTCCCGTACCCGAACGGCGTGATTGGTTCGTGGGGCGTGGACCTGAACGGCCCGCAGCTCATCAACCCCAGCGTCTATGACCTCATGGGCTACTGCCAGCCGGTGTGGATCTCGGACTACTACTACGCGCAGACCCAGAACTTCCTCGAGGCGCATCCGTACGTGCTGCCTGCGCCCGTGCCTCCTGCGCCGATGATTCTGGTGCGGGGATCGATCGATCCGCTGGGGAACGTGCAGCTCGCGCCGGTGCATCGGATCGTTTCGGTCGCGACGCCGGATCGGGGAGAGAACACGATGCGCGTCGCCACTGCGCACGGCGTGATTGAGCGCCACTTCGAGCTGTCCACTGAGGCGGAACAGCTCACGCGTCACTTCACGGTGCTGATGCCGGATCCCGGAGAGATTGAGTCGCTGGAGATTTCAGGGGCGACCGTGTTCAAGATGGCCGCGAAGCCTCACGCCGCGTTCGCGGAGCCGGTCGTGCAGGTGCTGTCGGATCGGTTGAAGATCACGTGGACCGGTGCGGAGTCGGTGCTCGTGGCGAACGTGAATGGGACGCAGCGCTCCACGCTCGCGCTGGATCTGCGCGGCGGGAGCGCGGAGGTTTTGACGGGCGGAATATCGGGCGGCGTCTGGGAGATCAGCGCGTCAGATGGATTGAACGCGACCCGGTACGAACGCTGATCGTCCGCGGATGATCTTCACCGGCTGGCAGGTGGACGACGCTGCTGGAGGATCCGCGCCGAAGCCGATTTCCGGTCCGCGCCGCGCGAGACGGTCCGGAGGATCTCGGCGCAGCACGTGATCGGCTTTCTGAACTCGCGGTTCAACTCGGTTGACGAGGTTGCCCACCTCCGCGGCCGGCCATCTCTGGCATTGCGTATTCGCGTGCACCGTTTTGACCCGAAAACGGCACCCAAAACCCGTTTTGCGGTGCAAAACTCTACGCAATGACTTCGCCGGCTCACGCGGGTCTCACCGCGACGTGCACGACTGCAGGAATCACCTGCAACACCGCGGGTCATCCTACGTGTGAGCGGCTGGTAGGCACCGGCGCTCTGGGCTGCGAGGCGCGTTGCCAGAGCGACTGCTCGCGATCCTTCGTTCCGCGTCGGCGGCGTCACGCGAACTCGACCGGAGCCTGTGTCCGAGCCGGTCCCCGTGCCCGAGCACCCCGTGGAGCGGCTACAAGGTTTTCACGGGATGGTTCCGGACGACGGACTCATCGATTCCGGCACCCCTCGTCCCGCGAACGCGCCCAGTCGCGACGCGAGCTCTCTACTCACCGGGCACGGCCAAGGCCTCAGACGGGACGCACGCTCTCTATAGCTTCGGCGCCACGCGATGCTTCGTCGCCTGCTCGTACGCGTACGCGAGCTGCAGCAGCTTCGCCTCGCTCCACGCGGTGCCGAAGAACATGAGGCCTACGGGCAGTCCTCGCGCGAGGCCCATGGGGACCGTCAGCGAGGGATAGCCGGCGATGGCGGCGGGCGACGTCGCGTAGGCGGTCCCGGGACGATCCCCGAAGAACGAATCGATCACGAACGCGGGATCGCAGGTGGGCGTCACGAACGCATCCAGCTTGTTCTTCGCGACCGCCGCGTCGATCGCCTTCCCCATCTCGCGGCACTTCTTCACCGCTTTCAGGTACGTCGGATCCGTGAGCGGGCCTTTCTTCTGCGCCTTCTCGAACAGGTCCTGACCGAAGAGGGGCATCTCCGTCGCCGCGTTCGCCAAATTGAAGGCGATCACGTCCGCCAGCGTGCGCACCTTCGCGTTCGGCCGGCGTGAAGCGAGGTACGCGTTCAATCCCGCTTTCAGCTCGTAGAGGAGAACATCCAGCTCGGCGTCGTCGAAGCCGTGAGGCAGCTCCACATCCATCAGCGTCGCGCCCTGCCCCTTCAATGCCTCCAGCGCGGCATCACTGAGCGCGACGACGTCCGGGTGACTGGAGAACAGCTTCCGCACGACGCCCAGCCGCGCGCCCTTCAACGTCGCCGCATCCAGCCCCGCTGCATAGTCCGCCGTCTTCGCTTTCGCCGTCGCCGGATCCGCGGGATCAACCCCCGCGATCACCGAGAGCACGAGCGCCGCGTCTCGCACGGTTCGCGTCATCGGCCCGGCCGTATCCTGCGTCGCAGAGATCGGGACGATGCCGGTCCGGCTCACGAGGCCCACGGTCGGCTTGATCCCCACGAGCCCCTGCACCGACGAAGGCGCGGTGATGGATCCATCCGTCTCGGTCCCGATTCCCGCGGCGCACAGATTCGCGGTGACGGCGGCGCCGGTGCCCGAGCTCGATCCGCTCGGCGTTCTGTCCAGCGCGAAGGGATTGCGCGTCTGCGCTCCCCGGCCGCTCCAACCTGAGCTCGCGCTGGAGCTGCGGATGTTCGCCCACTCGGAGAGGTTCGTCTTCGCGAGGATCACAGCGCCTGCCTCGCGCAGCTTCGTCACGAGAAACGCATCGCCCACCGGCTGATCGCCCATCAGCGCGAGCGACCCCGCTGAGGTCTTCATCTTGTCGCCCGTGTCGATGTTGTCCTTGAGCACGATCGGGATGCCATGCAGCGGCCGCACCGCGCGCTTCTCACGGCGTTCCCGATCCAGCCCGTCAGCGATCTGCAGCGCGTCCGGGTTGGTCTCCAGGATCGCCTTCAGCCGAGGATTGAGCGCGTCAATCCGATGCAGGTACAGCTCGCACAGCTTTCGCGAGCTCAGCTGCTTGTCGATGAACGCGCGCTGAAGCCCATCCAGCGTGGCCTCCTGCACGTCCAGCTCCGCCGCCGCCATCCCTGCATCCCCCGCCGCTTCCGCAATCCGCGACGCCACCGTCGCCGCAAGTCCCGCCTTCAAGAGCGATCGTCTATCCATGAGGAGCAGCCTTTTAACCGGGCGCCCCTCTGCCGTCCTCGATCCCAGGGGACGCAGCGGTGTCCGCCTGTGATCGCGCCCGGTCCCTGTGGCAATCCTCTGCCTTCTCCGCTAGGGCATCGGACCGTGATTCGTCTCGACAACATCGGTTCTCAGCACGGGCAGCAGATCCTCTTCGTCGGCGCCTCGTTCGCCATTCACAAGGGCGAGAAGGTTGGCCTCGTGGGCCCCAACGGCTCGGGCAAGTCCACGCTCTTCCGCTACATCATGAAAGAGGACCAGCCGGACGAGGGCCAGGTCTCGGTCGATCGCGGCGTCACGCTCGGCTACTTCCGGCAGGACGTGGGCGAGATGCTCCACGGCTCCGTGCTGGATCAGGCGATCGCGGGTGCGGGGCCGGTGGCGGAGGTCGCTCGGGAGATGAAGGAGCTCGAGGCGGCGATGGCGGATCCGGCCAACGGCGACAAGCTCGACAAGCTCGTGGACCGCTTCGGTGAGGTGCAGGCGCGGTTTCAGGAGCTGGACGGCTATTCGCTGGAAGGTCGCGCGCGTGAAGTGCTCGCGGGCCTCGGCTTCCGGGAGTCCGTCGTCGACGGTCCCATCAGCGCGCTCTCTGGCGGTTGGAAGATGCGTGTGGCGCTGGCGCGGATCCTCCTCATGCGCCCGGACGCGATGCTTCTGGACGAACCCTCCAACCACCTCGACCTCGAGTCGATCATCTGGCTGGAGAACTTCCTCAAGGCGTACGACGGCGCATTGCTCATGACCTCGCACGATCGCGAGTTCATGAACCGGATCTGCACGCGGATCATCGCCATCGACGGAGGCGAGATCACCTCCTACTCGGGCGACTACGAGTTCTACGTGAAGCAGCGGCAGCTCGCGGACGTGCAGCAGCAGGCCACCTACGAGCGCCAGCAGGCGATGCTCAAGAAAGAGATCGCCTTCATCGAACGCTTCAAGGCGCGCGCGTCACACGCCGCGCAGGTTCAGTCGCGGGTGAAGAAGCTGGAGAAGATCGAGAAGGTCCAGCCGCCGCGTCGTCAGGAGCGCGTGGACTTCGAGTTCAAGCCGGCGCCGCGTCTGGGAGAAGACGTCGCGAAGCTCGAGCACGTGCACAAGGCGTACGGCGATCTCACCGTCTACGACGACTTCAACTTCCTCATCCGCCGTCGCGAGCGTTGGTGCGTGATGGGTGTGAACGGCGCGGGCAAGAGCACGCTGCTCAAGCTGATCGCGCACGCGGCGCAGCCGGACTCGGGCGAGGTGACCGTCGGGAACAGCGTGAAGATGGGCTACTTCGCGCAGCACGCGATGGAGGTCCTCGACGGCGAGAAGACGATCTGGAAGACGCTGGTGGATGCGTTCCCGAGAACGTCCGAGGGCGCGCTGCGGACGCTCGCGGGCTGCTTCGGCTTCTCGGGCGACGAAGTCGAGAAAGTCGTCCGAGTGCTCTCCGGCGGTGAGAAGGCGCGGCTCGTGCTCGCGGTGATGCTCTACGACCCGCCGAACTTCCTCGTGCTGGACGAG
>JBJMQN010000428.1:0-3395 GCA_045802665.1 Myxococcaceae bacterium
ACCGTCGCGGCCGAAGAAGCGGTGAAGCAGATAGACCATCGCCCAGAGGTGACGGCCCTCTTCCACGTTCACCTGAAAGAGGTTTCGAAGGTCGTACATCGACGGGCAGGTCTGGCCGAGCATCCGCTGCTGCTCCACCGACGCGGGCTCCGTGTCGCCCTGCGTGACGATGAGCCGGCGGAGCGTGTTGCGGTGCTCGCCCGGGACGTCCTGCCACACCGGCGCGCCGATGCTGTCGCCGAAGCCGATGGTGCGATTGGGCACCGCGTCCGCGAGGAAGATTCCCCAGCGGTAGTCGGGCATCTTCACGTAGTCGAAGTGCGCCCAGCCGTCGGTGTCCACGCTGATCGCGGTGCGAAGGTAGATGTCCTTCTGCTGGAAGCCTTCGGGGCCCATCTCCATCCACCAGTTGATGAAGTTGGGCTGCCACTGCTCGAGCGCGCGCTGCAGCTTCTTGTCGTCGCCGAGGTTGACGTTGTTGGGGATCTTCTCGCTGGAGATGTGGCTGCTCATGTCCGTTGTCCTAGGTACGGCGGATGTCGAAGTGCGGCCGCTGACCGGCCTGTCCGTAGAGGGTGAGCGCGCCCTTTTCTCCGACGGCGTTGGGGCGCTGGAAGATCCAGTTCTGCCAGGCGGTGAGCCGCCCGAAGATCTTCGTCTCCATCGTCTCGGGGCCGGCGAAGCGGAGGTTCGCCTCCATGCCGGTGAGCGCGTCCGGTGAGTAGGACGCACGCTCTTCCAGCGCGACGCGGATCTCGTCGTCCCAGTCGAGATCATCGGGTGTGAACGTGACGAGCCCGGCTGCGGAAGCCGCCTCGGCATCGAACGGCCCCTGCTGGCCGAGGATCTCCTTCACCTTGTGCGGCTCGCCGATCATCCGCGTCTCGAGGCGGGACAGCGCGTTGCTCATCGGCAGGGCGCCTGCGTTCAGCGGCCCGAGCTCGATGGTCACGGGGCGATTCGGATCATCCAGCATGTAGCTACGGTCAGAGGCCAGCGCGAGCTCCAGCAGCGATCCCGCGAAGCAGCTCCCCGGCTCGATGAACGAGAAGAGCGTCTTCGCGGTCACGTCCACGCGCTTGAGCACCCGGCGCATCAGGTTCAAGGTCTCGCGCACGCCCCAGTGCGACTTGTTGGAGTCGATGAAGCGATCCCACGCGAGCACGTTCTTCGAATCGCCGGTGGTCTTGAAGACGATGGTGCCGATGTCGAGGTGGTTGATGCGCAGCCGAAGCAGCGCGTCGTCCAGCTCGCGGAAGCACTGGATCGCCCACGCGGAGGCGCCGAGGTTCTCGAAGCCCTTCACGTCCGACGGCGGGGCTTCGGTGGGCGCGCGCACGGTGAGCTCGGCGACGCGCAGCGCGGAGTTCAGCTTGAGGGAGACGAACTTGTAGTCGGTGCCCGTCGCGGAGGTCTTCGGCTGCAGCGGGGTGAGCGTGATCGGCTTTGCGTCCTTCGGGCGATCGCTCTTCGCGGCGAGAGCCTTCGCGCGGTCCGCGACGACCGCTGGGAATTTCGACTTCGCGACGACCTGATCGACGAGGCGCCAGTCCACCGCTCGGCGGCCCTTGATGCCTTCCGCGACCGTGCTGAAAAAGTCCGCGAGATCGCGCCGGACCTTGCGCTTGTCCACCACGCGGGTGAGGCCACCGGTGCCGGGGAGTACGCCGAGCAGGGCGACCTCGGGCAGCGACACCGCGGAGTTGCCGTCGTCGATGAGGAGGATCTCATCGCACGCGAGCGCGAGCTCATAACCGCCGCCGGACGCCGTCCCGTTCAGCGCCGCGAGGAACTTGATCCCCGAGTGCGCGGACGCGTCTTCAATCCCGAGCCGCGTCTCGTTCGTGTACTTGCAGAAGTTCACCTTGAACGGGTGGCTGCTGCTGCCGAGCATGAAGATGTTCGCGCCCGCGCAGAAGATCCTGTCTTTCAGCGAAGTGACGACGACGACGCGGACCTCCGGGTGCTCGAAGCGGATCCGCTGCACCGCGTCCGCGAGCTCGATGTCCACGCCCAGGTCGTAGCTGTTCAGCTTGAGCGTGTAGTCCTCCGGCCGAAGCCCGCCCTCTTCCTCGACATCCATCGAAAGGGTGGCGACCTCGCCGTCGAACTTCAGCTTCCAGTGCTTGTAGCGGTCCGGATGCGTCTCGAAGGACGGCACCACTTCCTGAACGGAGTCTTTTCCCATGCCGCACAGAACGTACCGGCCACGCGCTCTGCGCGCAAGCGGTATACTGCCGTTGAGTTCGGTGGATTGCGGAAGTATATTGCTTGTTGCGGTGAACGTTTAGCGTTGAGGATTGAGCGTCAGATGAGCAGGCGTGCGGAGCGGATGCCGGAAGCGAAGACGGACGGCGAGGGACTGCTCGGCGTCCTTGGGGCGCGGGTGCGTGCGCTGCGCGAAGGCCGTGGGCAGACGCGCAAGGCGCTGGCCGAGCAGACGGGTATCTCCGAACGCTTCCTGTCTGATCTCGAAGCCGGCCGCGGAAACATCTCGGTCGTGAACCTGTCGCATGTCGCCTCCGCCCTGGGTGTGACGGCGGCGGAGCTGCTCGCCGTCGAGCAGAAGGGCTCGGACCGCGGCGTGATCGCGCTGCTCGGGCTTCGCGGGGCGGGGAAGAGCACCATCGGTAAGGCCCTGGCGTCCAAGTTGGGCGTGCACTTCTTCGAGCTGGATCGGTTGGTCGAAGCGGAAGCAGGAATGTCGCTCGCGGAAATCTTCGCGATGCACGGCGAAGGCTACTACCGCGACGTCGAGCGGAGAGCGCTGGAGCGATTTCTCGCGCAGAACGATCGCGCGGTCCTCGCCACCGGCGGCGGTCTCGTCACCTCACCGGAAGCGTTCCATCTCCTCATCGCCCGTACGCGAACCATCTGGCTGAAGGCGACGCCGGAAGAGCACTGGAACCGGGTGGTGGAGCAGGGCGACACGCGGCCCATGGCAAACCGCCCGTCCGCGATGGCCGAGCTCAAGCGGCGGCTGAAAGAACGCGAACCCCTCTACTCACGAGCGGAGCTCACCATCTCCACGACCGGCCGCACCGTGAACCAGGTCGTGTCCGAGCTCGTCGGAAAGACCTGAGCGGAAACCCCCGCGTGTCCGGCACCCGCCGGCCCGAGGAACTCGCCCCGCTCGGCCGACGAGCGTAGAAATCAAGATCCATCAGGGGTGCTGAGGTTCAACTGGGCTGAACGGCGCTGCTGCTCGCCCGCTGCGGAGGGGATTCTCGTGCGTTTTCATCGGCTCATTGCGGCCGCGTTGGCTTTGACCGCGTTCGTGGGCACCGGTTGCGTGTTTCTGCAGCGCGGCGGCATGGGAAAAGGTCGCAACGACGAGCCGTCCGCAGGTTCGAGAAACGCGAACCTGTTCAGCCAGAGCCTGGGCATCGGGGTCA
>JBJMQN010000018.1:0-6956 GCA_045802665.1 Myxococcaceae bacterium
AGGGGCTCTCCGTCGCGCAGGGCATGGCGATCGCGTCGAAGATGGACGGGGACAAGTTCCACGTCTTCTGCATGCTCGGGGACGGCGAGTCGCAGGAGGGGCAGGTCTGGGAGGCGGCGATGTCCGCGCCCAAGTTCAAGCTCGACACGCTGACGGCGATCCTCGACTACAACCGCGGGCAGATCGACGGACCGGTGAAGGACGTGATGGACATCGAGCCGGTCGCCGACAAGTGGCGAGCGTTCAACTGGAACGTGCTCGAGATCGACGGCCACGACATGCCGGCGATCTTGAAGGCCGTGGATCAGGCGAAGGCGACGAAGGGCAAGCCCACGCTGATCATCGCGAACACGGTGAAGGGCAAGGGCGTGTCGTTCATGGAGCACCAGATCCAGTGGCACGGCTCGGCGCCGAGCAAGGAGCAGTCGGCAAAGGCCCTGGAGGAGCTCAAGAAGCTCAACGTGCTCACGAAGGGAGGTCGGTAAGTCATGGCGGCGAAAGCAACGCGCGACGCGTTCGGTGAGGCGCTTCTGAAGTGCGGCGAGAAGTATCCCAACGTCGTGGCGCTGGACGCGGACCTCGCGAAGAGCACCAAGAGCGAGCTGTTCGCGAAAAAGTTCCCTGCGCGCTTCTTCGAGATGGGGATCGCGGAAGCGAACATGATCGGCACGGGCGCGGGATTGGCGCTCGCGGGCAAGGTCCCGTTCATCTGCTCGTTCGCGTGCTTCGTGACGGGCCGGTACGACCAGATCCGGATCTCCGTCGCGTACTCGGAAGCGAACGTGCGCATCGTGGGCAGCCACGCGGGCATCGCGATCGGTGACGACGGCTACAGCCAGCAGGGCCTCGAGGACATCGCGCTCATGCGAGTGCTCCCGGGCATGGCGGTGCTCCAGCCCGCCGACGACCTCGAAGCGGAAGCGATGGTCGAGTTCCTCTGCACGCACAAGGGTCCCGCATTTCTCCGGACCACGCGGCAGAAGCTCGAGCGCGTTCACGCCGACGGCTACAAGTTCCAGTTCGGCAAGCTGGATGAGCTGCGCGGCGGCGGAAGCGATGCGGTGATCTTCGCGACCGGTGGCGAGACGTACTTCGCGATGCAGGCGGCGGAGCAGCTTGCGCAGGGGGGGCTCAAGGTCGGCGTGGTGAACGTGCCCTCAATCAAGCCGTTCGATGCGGAGCACGCCGTGCGGCTCGCGAAGGGGACGAAGGTCGTGGTGACCGCTGAGGATCACATGATCGCGGGCGGGCTCGGATCGGTCGTGGCGGAGTCGCTCGCCGAGGCGGGCGTGGGCAAGCGGCTGCTTCGGATTGGCCTGCGCGATGTGTTCGGCGAGAGCGGCGATCCGGCGGAGCTGCTCGCGAAATTCAAGCTCGACAGCAAGGGGATCGCCGAGCAGGTGCGCGGGCTGTTGAAGTAGTTCCCGTCTGTAGGTGGCCGATCACTGGATCGGCGCCGCTGTCCGCGTAGAGAATGGCTTCGGGGAAGGTGACTTCAGATGAGCACGGTTGATCGCAAGAGCTTCAACGCGACGTTCAGCGGCGGCATCGACACGAAGAACGCGAGCCTCCAGCAGAAGCTCGCGGAGGCGGGCGTCAGCGCGGCGGACGTTGCCAGGGCGGACCTGAACGGCGACGGCGTGATCAGCGGCGCTGCCGAGTTGAACGCGGCGTTCCGGCTCGCGGACAGCTTCGACAAGAATGGCTCGTCGGAGAGCTTCAACAAGGCCGGCAAGTCCGGCCAGGTCTACGACGCGTTCGTCGCTGGAGCGCTTCCGCCGAAAGGAAAGTTCGCGGACGCGATCGTGAAGGCTGCGGCGGACAGAGCTGCGCGCTTCGGCGAGGGCTACGCGAAGGAGAACGTCCCGGTCAGCCCGAACCCCAGGCTCGAAGGGAACAAGAAGCCGGACGCGACGAAGCTCGGCTGGCTCAAGGGTTTCTGGAAGTGCAACCAGTTCGTCGGCGACACGCTGACGCAGGCGGGCGTGAAGACCCCGACGTACACGATGGCGAGCGGCGGCCTCCACTACATGGAAGCCGAGAAGTGGCCGAAGCAGACGCAGCTCTTCGATCGGATCACGGATCCCGCGAAACTTCAGATAGGCGATCTCGTCGTGCGCGACTATCCGGGAAGCGGCGATGCGACCGCGCACATCGAGATCGTGACCGGCCTGAACCCGATGAAGACGACGGGCGCGCACGAGGACGGAGCGTACGAATCGCAGAGCGACTGGCTCGCCGGCGGAACGTACAACCCGGCCGAGAAGGCGTTCGAGGTCGACGGGAACATGGTGTACCTGCTCCGGCCGAAGGTGGCGAAGTAAGGCCAGAGGGTGCTTGGAATTGGGGTGAAGTTCCGCAGCCTCTTTCAGTCCGTCGCTGATCCGATCCTCTACACCGGCGGAAGAGGCATCGCGCGAGTTCAGGAGTCGATCGGAATCGATCCTCCCGCGCGGCCCCTGGTCGATCGCGAACTGAACAATCTCGAGCGAGTCTTCGCCGGCAGCGTGGATCTGGAGAAGGTCCGCGTGAAGGAAGGCGTGCACGGCCTGTTCGCGATCCCGCCGCGAGTCGCCGCGTTCGTCGTCGGAAACACGGTGCACGTCTTGAGGCGAGCCGCGAAGCCGCCGCTCGACATGGGCCTGCTGGTGCACGAGCTCACCCACGTCTGGCAGTTCCAGAACGGCGGGCTCCGCTATCTCTCCGACGCCCTCGCCGCGCAGTTCTTCGGCGACGGCTACGATTTCGAGAAAGGGATCGAAGAAGGCAGAAGCTGGGCTGAGCTCAATCCCGAGCAGCAAGCGGAGCTCATTCAGCAGGCGTACCTCTCAGGCTATTTCCATCACGCGCGGCACTTCCGTTTTCGCGGCGTAGATCGATCCGCTTACCTCGAGCGAGCGCTGGAGGAGCTCCGCGCGCGACGTGGGGCGGCGAGGGCTCTGTGAGTGAGCAATTCGGCCCGCGCTACTCCGCCTTCCCCGCGTGCGCGTAGTGAATCGTCGGCTCGAGCTGCGCTCGAAGCTCGTCCAGCTTCTTCTCGCCGCGACTGTCTCGCACCTCGATGAACCATGAGGTGAACCCGTCGCAGCCGATGAGCACGTACGACGGCTCGCCTTTCTCGGTCGCGTGCTTCACGCGGTACGCGGGGTAGCCGTCGAGCTGGAGCTTCGTGAAATCCGCGTCCCGAGCGACGCCCCGATTCATCGCCATCTGATCCGCGCAGACGTGCGGCGTGGCTCCTCGGCTGCCTTCCTCCACTTCCTGCTGCTCGGTGCCGACGATGACCGTCGCTCCGGCGGGATCAGTGAAGCGGGTGAGCTTTTCGCTCTCGTCCGCTCTCGCCCAGCTCCCGGGCACTCCGACCTTGATTCCTCCCACGCGCTGGCCTGCGCAGCCGGCGAGGACCGCAACTGCGCACACCGCGATCGCTGCTCTGGTCATGAGCCACCCCTTGGCGCGAAGGATGCGAGATAGATTGCAGCGCGTGAAGCGGTTTCTGCTGCCTGTGCTCCCCGTGCTCGTGATCCTCGCGTGTGCGACGACTCCCAAGAGTGCGGATGACGAGAGTCCGGCGTGGGGCGCGCTGTACAACGCGCAGAGCTCTCGCGCGTCTGGATCGAACTGCCGGATCGGTCCGGACGGCGCTCAGGTCTGCGGATACGACTGCAAACGGGACGCGTCCGGGGCGTTCAAGTGCGCGCATACTCCTGACGGCGTTTGCGAGACGGACGAGAATGGGCGGGTCGCTTGCTACGATCCGCTCTATCAGGAGGCTCCAACCCGTGATGGCGGTCGTTGATGGCTGACCCTTCGTTCTGTCCCCAATGCGGTGGCCGGCTCGCTCCCCGGAAGACGGACGATCGCGAACGGCTTGCGTGCACGGCGTGCTCTTACGTGCACTACGACAATCCAACTCCCGTGGTCGCGGCGATCGTTGAGATGGGCGACTCGGTCGTGCTCGTGCGCAACAAGGGCTGGCCGGAGAAGTGGCTTGGGCTGGTGACCGGATTTCTGGAGCGCGGCGAGTCTCCGGATGCAGCCGTGCTTCGCGAAGTGAAGGAGGAGCTCGGTCTCGACGCTCAGCTCGTCTCGCTCATCGGCGCGTACGGCTTTGCGGAGATGAACCAGGTGATCATCGCGTACCACCTGCGCGCTTCCGGGGAGATCGTCCTCGGAGACGAGCTCGAATCGCACAAGCTCGTGCGCGTCGAAAAACTTCAGCCGTGGCCGTTCGGAACCGGGAAAGCGGTGGCTGACTGGCTGGCTGCTCGGCGAGCGGGATGACCTTCAACTTGGTCTGCGATCTTCTTCGCGTAGACTGCTCTCCCGATGATTCAGATGTTCCACGTCTACAAGGCGTATGGCTCGGACCCGCCGACGCTGAAGGACATCAACCTGAACATCGAGAAGGGGGAGTTCGTCTTCCTCACCGGTCCGTCCGGCGCCGGCAAGAGCACGCTGCTCAAGCTGGTCTTCTGCGCGGAGCAGGCGAGCAAAGGACAGATCCTCGTCGGCGGCCGCAACATCGCCCGGCTTCGTGACTCGGGCGTGCCGTACCTGCGCCGCAACATCGGCGTCGTGTTTCAGGACTTCAAGCTGCTGCCTCGGCGCACCGTCGCGGACAACGTCGCGTTCACGATGGACGTGCTCGGCGTGCCACGCAGCGAGTCGCGCACGAAGGTGATGGCGATGCTCAAGCGCGTGGGCCTCGAGCACAAGGCGGATACGTTCCCGCCTCGCCTCTCCGGTGGTGAGCAGCAGCGCGTCGTCATCGCGCGCGCGCTGGTGAACGATTCGACGATCCTCCTCGCCGACGAGCCCACCGGAAATCTCGATCCGGCGCTCACGATCGAGATCATGGATCTGCTGTGTGACGTGAACGTGCGCGGCACGACCGTCATCGTCGCCACCCACGACGCCACGCTGCTCGAGCGGTACCAGAAACGCACCATCCGCCTCGAAGGCGGTCAGATCGTCTCGGACGAGCACAGCCTGAAGGCCGCTCGGCGCATGCTGGGGACGGCATGATCACCGGCGTCGCGGCGAAGTCGCAGCACTTCTGGCGGAGCGCGCTCTTCGGGATGCGCCAGTCGCCGTTCGTGCACTTCGTGGCGGTGGTGACGATCGCGATCGCGCTGTTTGCGACGGGGCTCGCTCGGAACTCGACGCGGATTCTGGAGTCGCTGATCGGATCGTTGGGCGGCGAGGTGGAGATGACGATCTACCTCGCGGATTCGGTGAGCCCCGAGGACGCGGCTGCGCTCACGGAGCAGGTGAAGGCGAAGGTCGGCGGCGCGGTGACGCTCGTGCAGCCGGAGGTGGCGATGGGCCGGCTCGCGGTGCAGCTCGGCGAGCTCGGCGCGGTGTTGAAGGATCTGCCCTCCAATCCGCTGCCGCGCAGCATCGAGGTTCAGGTCCCGCAGGACAGGCGCACGCCGGAGACGTTGAAGGCGATCGCGGACGAGCTTCGGAAGATCGCCGGCGTGACCGGTGTGGATTACGGCGAGGAGGCGGTGGCTCGGCTCTCCGCGATTGCCGCGGCGCTTCGGCTTGGCGGTCTGGCAGCGTTTCTGATCGTCGTCATCGCCACCGTGATCATCGTCGCTTCGACGCTGCAGCTCGCGATCTACGCGCGGCGCGAGGAGATTGAGATTCAGAAGCTGGTGGGCGCGACGGATTCATTCGTGAAGGCTCCGTTTCTGATCGAGGGCCTGATGCAGGGGCTGCTTGGCGCCGGGATCGCGATCGTCGGCCTCATGGCGTTCTCGGCGTTCGCGGGGCCTCGAGCGGTTCAGCTGTTCGGGTTTCTGATCGGGCCCAACGCTTCGATCTCGTTTGATGATCCGCGCACCTTTCTGGAACTGGCCATCGCTGGCTCCGGGCTCGGGTTGCTCGGCAGCTTCGTTGCGGTCGGGCGATTTCTGAGGGTGTGACGCGTGGTCCCGGTCTCGCTCCTGATCGCGTCACTGTGCCTCGCGCAGAGCGTGAAGGAGGAGCACGCCGATCTCGCTGAGCGGCTCACCACCGAGAAGGCCGCGCTTGAAGGGCTTCGTGCGCAGAAAGTGTCTCTCGCGGAGGTGCTGTCTCTGCTGGACACGCGCGGCAAGGCACAGCTCAAACGCCACAAGCGCGTCGAGCTGGAGCTCAAAGCGGTGCAGCGGCAGATCGAGCTCGCGGAGAAGCGTGAGGCGTGGGCTCGCGAGGTCGTGCGGATCAAGGTCGAGCAGCTCTCTCCGCGCCTGCTCGTGCTGTACCGGATGAAGCGGCGGAACCCGCTTGATGTGCTGCTGTCGGCGAAGGATTTCGCGTCGCTGATGCGGACGTCGCGCAGCATGGGTCAGCTCCTCGAGCGAGATCTGCAACTCCTCGAAGACGTGCGCGTGGCGAACGCGTACCAGGCGGAGTCTCTCGCGGAGCTCGATCGGTTGAACGTGTCGCTCGCGGAACGGATGGACAACCTCGAGGAGGAGCGCGAAGCGGACGAGGAGCAGCGGATGGAGCTCCAGGACCTGCTCGCGTCCACGATTGCCGAGTCCCGTCAGTCGTCCCGAGCGGTGAAGGATCTCGAAGTCGCCGAACACCAGCTCGCCGAGCTGATCCACGAGCTCGATCATCCTCCCGAGAACGGCTTCGGCGCGCTGCGCGGCAAGCTGCTCATGCCGGTGGACGGGATCATCGAGGTCGGGTTCGGGAAGATCGTGAACCCGAAGTTCAACACGGTGATCCTGCAGAAGGGGATCGACGTGCGAGCGGCCCCGGGCTCCGACGTCCGAGCAGTCGCCGCCGGCAAAGTCGTCCACACCGGCTGGGTGCGCGGCTACGGCAACGTGATGATCGTGGAGCACCCCGGCACGTTCCACACCGTGATGGCGCACCTGGGGGAGATCATCCGACACGTGGGCGAGGAAGTGACCGCCGGAGATGCGCTCGCGAAGGTGGGCGACAGCGGCTCGCTG
>JBJMQN010000429.1:0-2429 GCA_045802665.1 Myxococcaceae bacterium
CAGCAGAAGAAGCAGGCCGCGAAGGGCGAGGCGACGCTGGACACCGCGCTGAGCCAGTCCATCCACGCGAACGCGGCGACCAAGGCGATCTCCTTCTAGGCAGACGCGCTTTCGAAACAGCTCGGAGCCCCGCGGGTCGATCCTGCGGGGCTTCGTCGTTTCAAGAGGGGACTAGCGGCTTTCCGCGCGAGCATTTCATACTCAGTTCACCTACGAGTGTCCGGGACCCGTGATCACTTCCCTGGACCCACGCGACGCCGAACAGGTCGAAGCGCTGAGCAGACGGATCGTCGCCCTGACCGAAGCGGGTGCGTCGGACCCCGACTCGTGGATGCATGAGTTCCAGGCCGTGCTCGGGCTGGATCACGTGGTGTTCTACGGCGTGCGGCTCGAGTCCGCGCGCGCCCTCTCGCTGAGCTTCTTCCAGGGACTGCAGCTCCCGCCGAAGTTCAGCGACGAGATGAACGCGCTGCTCCGTGAGTCACCGCGCCGCTGGGGCGTCTTCAACCCCGCGAAGCCCGAACCCGAGCAGCGCAACAAGGCGTTCTGGTTCCCCAACGCGGACGAGACCGAGGCGCTCTTCGACAGGACGAGCTTCCTCATCCGCCACGGCGTGAAGACCGAAGAGGAGGGCAAGCTCGCGAAGCAGGGCTTCCAGAAGGCGGCGGCGCTGTTCCGAAGGCTGGGCGTCGCGGACAAGAACCAGCTCCGCACGCTCATCTGCGAAGGCGAATGGCTGCTCGCGTGGGCCGGCGGCTTTCGGAAAGAGAAGCCCACGCTGCGCGAGCAGCAGCTCCTCGAGGCGTTGGTGCCGGCGCTCAAGCGGCGGATGTCGCTCGAGTGGGCGATGAACGGACTGCCGCTCACCCGCGTTCCGCTCGCGGCCGCGATGGAAGAGGTCCCGCGCGCCGCCTTCATCGTCAACGAGCAGGGGGAGGTCCACCACGCGAACGCGATGGGCCGTGCGCTGCTCGAGGAGAAGCTCGGGGACATCAGCACGCTGCTCGCGGATGCGGTCCGCTCTCGCGGCGCGTCAGGCGGCTTCACGCTGACGCCGCTCGGAGGCCCCGGGATGGCGCCGCACTTCCTCGTCGTCTCGCAGAACGTCGCGACCGTGGGCGACGAGGATCGCATGCAGCGCGCCGCTCGAAAGTGGGAGCTCACCCCGAGGCAGCTGGATGTGCTGCGGCTCGTCGCGCACGGCGAGGCGAACAAGACGATCTCGCTCAAGCTCGGCTGCTCCGAGCGCACGGTGGAGATCCACATGACCGCGCTGATGGAGAAGGCGCAGGTGCAGAACCGCGCGGCGCTGGTGGCCCGCTTCTGCACGTCCGTCTGACAGAAACTTGCGCACGCGTGCCCACTTCGCGCTAAAGAGCCGCCCGCTGTTTGGAGTCCCAACCAGTTACGACGGCCGCAGTGCCGCCGTCTTCCAATGTGGAGCCGAGATGTCCAAGGAGAAGTTTGAGAGAACGAAGCCCCACGTGAACGTCGGCACGATCGGCCACGTGGACCACGGCAAGACGACCCTCACCGCCGCGATCACCAAGGTGCTCGCGAAGTCGGGTGGCGCGTCCTTCCTCGCGTACGACCAGATCGACAAGGCGCCGGAAGAGCGCGAGCGCGGCATCACCATCTCCACCGCGCACGTGGAGTACCAGACCAAGAACCGCCACTACGCCCACGTCGACTGCCCGGGACACGCGGACTACGTGAAGAACATGATCACCGGAGCTGCGCAGATGGACGGCGCGATCCTCGTGGTCTCGGCGGCGGACGGCCCGATGCCGCAGACCCGTGAGCACATCCTGCTCGCGCGTCAGGTCGGCGTTCCGTACATCGTGGTCTTCCTGAACAAGGTCGACATGCTGGACGACCCGGAGCTCCGCGAGCTCGTCGAGATGGAAGTTCGCGACCTGCTCAAGAAGTACGAGTTCCCCGGCGACAAGACGCCCATCATCCCGGGCTCGGCGCTCAAGGCCCTCGAAGGCGACACCTCGGAGATCGGCGAGGGCGCGATCATGAAGCTGATGGAGGCGCTGGATACGTACATCCCGACTCCGCAGCGCGCGACGGACAAGCCGTTCCTGATGCCGGTGGAAGACGTGTTCTCCATCGCGGGCCGCGGCACGGTCGCCACCGGTCGCGTGGAGCGCGGCAAGATCAAGGTCGGCGAGGAAGTGGAAATCGTCGGCATCCGCCCCACGCAGAAGACGGTCATCACGGGCGTGGAGATGTTCCGCAAGCTGCTGGACGAGGGCATGGCGGGCGACAACGTGGGAGCGCTGCTGCGCGGCCTGAAGCGTGAGGACGTGGAGCGCGGGCAGGTGCTGGCGAAGCCTGGCAGCATCACGCCGCACACGAAGTTCAAGGCGGAGGCCTATGTACTGACGAAGGAAGAGGGAGGCCGTCACACGCCTTTTTTCACG
>JBJMQN010000019.1:0-2832 GCA_045802665.1 Myxococcaceae bacterium
CTTCGGCGCCCTCCTGTCGCGGGGGCTTCTGACTACTTCTTGCTCTCGTCGTCAGGCGACGGCAGATCGTCCGAGGGCGGCGGCTCTTTCTTCTCTTCCTGCTCGGTCTTGCCCGTCTTGTTCGTGTCGTCCGGGCCGCCCTTGTCCTCAGCCTGAACGGCGGGGCCGCCGCGCCTGTCCGCCGGCGAGAGATCCTTCGCGAACTGGGCGGCGATGGCGTCCAGCACGTCGTTCATCTGCTGCCGGAACAGCACGCCGTCGCTCTTGCCGACCTTGAAGGGGTCCACGTGCGGCAGGCCCGCGTCCACCTGATCCACCCGGAACGCGCGGTACCAGATCTCGTGTTTGCTCTCCAAAAAGAACATCCGCCCGTAGCCTTCCACGAAGACGCCGGCGCGGCCGTTCTCGGATCGCATCCCGTACTTCTCGATCACGAACTCCACGATCGCGTCCGCGCCCTCCGCTTTGAGCAGATCGTAGTCAGGCGCGTTCGCGGGGACCTCTTCCACGAGGAACGATTGCAGCTCCTTCGCCACCGCGACTGGATCCACGGTGTTCGTCCACGGGATCTCTCTGGGCAGCAGCGCGAGCGTGGTGGACCGCAGCTTGTCCGCGACCTCGAAGCGGGACATGCCCTTGCCCATCTTGTTCGACAGCCGCCGGTCGGCTTCCTTCGGCTCCAGCTTCGCGAGCTTCTGCTTGTAGCTGCTGTCCTCGGTGAAGACCTCCGACTTCGGGCCCGCGCCCTCTTCGATCCGCGAGATGAACGCGGGTCTCATGACGCGATCGAGATCCGCGCCGGAGAGCGGCTTGTGTGCACAGCCAGTTGCGACGACGGCCACGAGGGCAAGAACGATCGATCTGATCATGTGCAAGGAGTGCTCGCCCTTCTAGCGTAGCCGGGGTATTAACCCCCCGGAATTTTTCCTGGAGGGGAACACCCGATGAAGCGCCTGAGCCTTGCCACCACCGTGTTGGCGGCAACGATGGGACTCTCGCTCGCTCTGACCGGCTGCGAGGAGAAGAAGACCGCACCCGTCGAACAGCCCAAGCCCCCGCCGCAGAACGAGGTGAAGCCGCCTCCGCCTCCTCCGCCGCCTCAGAAGAATGAAGAGCGCGCGCTGAAGGAGTGCGCCGCCCCGCTGGAGCTCGCCGCCGCCACCGACGTGAAGATCGGCGACCGCGCCGCGACGGACACCGGCTACAAGCTCACGTTCAAGGACAAGGACACCGACGGGACGCTGGTGCTCGGCGTGCTGGGTCCGGTGAACGAGGACTCGGGCGCGAACATGGTGGCGCTCAAGAAGTACCTCAAGTTCTTCCAGGACGAGAAGGCGGACGCGATCGTCGTCACCGGCGACGTGGGCGAAGTGGCGGACGGCATTGGCCGCGTCCTGAACACGCTGGCCGAGAGCAAGCTGCCCGTGCTCGTCGTCGTCGGCAACCGCGAGTGCCGAGCGGACTTCACCGACGGCGTGAACCAGGCCAAGGCCGCGCACAACAACGTCATCAACCTCAACATGCACCGCGCGGTGGAGTTCCCCGAGGCGACGATCGTCTCGCTGCCCGGCTACCACGACCCCACGTACATCGCGTGCGAGAAGGGCTGCACCTACTTCAAGTCCACCGTGGACGAAGTGGTGAAGCTCGCGAAGGAAGCGAAGAACCCGGTGGTGCTGGTCAGCCACGGACCGCCGCACGGCGAAGGCAGCCAGGCGCTGGACTACGCGACGGCGGGCGGCAACGTGGGCGACCCGCAGATCCCCGCGGCGATCAAGGAGGGCAACATCGCCTTCGGCCTCGCCTCCAACATCAAAGAGGCCGGCGGCCGCGCCACGGATCTCCCGGGCACGACGCTCATCAAGCAGGACACCTGGGTGAAGGCGCTCTATCTGAACCCGGGCCCCGCGGACACGGTGGGCTGGGACATGAACGACGGCACCAAGAGCGCTGGTTCGGCGGCGGTCCTCAAGATCAAGGACGGTCAGGGAAGCTGGAAGCTCCTGCGGCTCAAGCCGATGACCGCGGCGGAGAAGGCGGAGGCGAAGAAGCTGGAGCCGCCCGCGCGCCCCGAGGGTGAAGATCAGAAGGACATGACCAAGGACGAGCCCTCGAAGGACATGGGTGTGAAAGACGCCGGGTCCGCGAAGTAACTCGCCTGCTCAGCTGTCATCCGGGGCGCTCCTTTGGGTAAAAGGGGCGCCCCTTTTTTGATCCCATGCCCCCACTTGCTACGCTTTCGAAGGGTTTCATCCTTCACACCGTGCCCAGCGTCCCTTCTCCCACACAGTCCAAGAAGCGCCGTCTGGGCGAGATCCTGAAGGACGCCGGTGTCCTCACGGACCTGCAGCTCAACGCCGCGCTCTCCGAGCAGCGCAAGTGGGGCGGGCGGTTGGGCCGGACGCTGGTGGAGATGGGCTTCGTCGACGAAGACTCGATGATGCTCGCGCTCAGCCGGCAGTTGAACCTGCCGGTGGTGGATCTGGATCGCGCGCCGCTCGCCACGGATGTGGTGAAGCTCATGCGCGTGGACATCGCGGAGCGCTACGGCGTCTTCCCGGTCCAGCAGGAGCCGAAGCACAAGATCCTGCAGATCGCGACGTCCGATCCGACGAACCAGGACCAGCTCTCCGAGCTCGAGTTCCACACCGGGATGCGGATTCAGGTGGCGCTCGCGTCCCCTTCCGCGATCGACCGGGCCGTGCGGCGCTACTACTACGGCGACGGCAGCAAGAGCTCGCCCACGACCTCACCGCAGCAGCTGGGCGTGTCCGAGGCGGAGTTCGATCCGGATCAGCTCGGGCAGCGCATGGCCGGCGGCGGCGGCGCGGC
>JBJMQN010000430.1:0-5980 GCA_045802665.1 Myxococcaceae bacterium
TCCGCCGCGCAGCCGAACAGAAGCAGCACGACACCCACCATTGGGAGCCCAGTTCGCGCCATTGAAAGAGGCGGGGAGTGTACCCCGCCCCGAGCGTTATCCCTCACGTACCTTTGAGGCGCCTGTGCGACAGTGCAGGCAGGCTCTTTCTCACCCGATCGAGCAGCTCCAGATCGAGCTCGCCCACGGCCAGTCCCTCGCCGTCCGACGCTCGCGCGGTGACGAGGCCCCAGGGATCGGCTACCAGCGCGTGCCCATACGTCTGCCGCTTCTCCCCGTGGCGGCCATGCTGCGCCGGCGCGATGACGTACGCCTGGTTCTCGATCGCCCGGGCGCGGAGCAGCACCTCCCAGTGATCCTTCCCCGTCATCAGCGTGAAGGCGGCTGGCACACAGATGAGCACCGCGCCCTGCTCGGCGTGCTTCCGGTACAGCTCCGGAAAGCGCAGGTCGTAGCAGACGGACATCCCGACCTTGCCGAACGCAGTGGACGCGACGACGACCTCGCCGCCCGGCGCCACCGCGTCAGATTCGCGGTAGGTCATCCCGTCGCCGACATCCACGTCGAAGAGGTGAATCTTCCGGTACACGGCCAGCCGGGCGCCATCTGGTCCGAACATCACGGAAGTATTGAAGAGCCTGCCGCCGGGCGCGCCGGACTCGAGCACGCTTCCCGAGAGCAGCGTCACCTTCTCAGCCCGAGCGACCTCCGCCATCCGGGCGAGCGTGGCGCCTTCCAGGGTTTCAGCAGCGGAGGGACGTTCAGGCTCGGGGCCCATCCAGGCGAAGTTCTCAGGGAGGCCCACGAAGGAGGCGCCTACCGACTTTGCCTTACGAATCAGGCGGATGGCGGCGTCCACGTTCTTCGCCTTGTCCGCCCCGGAGTTCATCTGGCACGCAGCGATCAGCATGGGCCCTCTATAACGCCGCAGTCCTTCAGGAATCTCCCCCCTGTGGGTGCTGTTTTACTTCGCCGCGCCGTGTGGTAGGAGCGCGGCCGACATTTTTCGGAAGTCCTCGAAAAGTGGGCCTCAGTGCCCGCTTTTCTTTTTTTAAGCCCATGGCTGAGAGCATCAAACAGACCGTCGAAGACAAGGCGCGCCAGGTAGCCGAGCCCATCCTTCAAGCCGAAGGTCTGGAGCTCATCGACGTGGAGTACACGCGCGAGCACGGCGACTGGGTGCTCCGTCTGTTCATCGACAAGCCCGGCCAGACCGTGGGCCTCGACGACTGTGAGAAGGGCAGCAAGGCCGTGGAGACGGCGCTGGACGTGGAGGACGTCGTCCCTCACGCCTACAGCCTGCAGGTCAGCAGCCCGGGCATCGATCGTCCGCTCAGAAAGCCGCAGCATTTCGAGAAGGCCTTAGGTCAGAAGGTGAAGGTCAAAACCTTCGGTCCGCTCACGGGCGTAGAGCCTCCCCGGAAGAACTTCGGTGGGGTGTTGAAGGGCGTGGAAGGGGACGCCATCAAGGTGTCTGTGGAGGGAGCGGGCGAGTTCCGCATCCCGTTCAAGGACATCGCGAAGGCGAACCTCGACCCCGAGTTTTAGAAGTCTCATCAGCGGTTTCACATACAGGTCCGCTCCGGCGGGCCGCGGAACAACAAGGAAGAGCACACCACATGGCCACGCAGACCCCAGCCGCAGTCAACCTCAACCTCGTCCTCGACCAGGTCGCCAAGGACAAGGGAGTGGAGAAGTCCGTCCTCATCGCCACGCTGGAAGACGCGATGAAGACCGCGGCGCTGAAGCACTTCGGGCAGGACCGCAATCTGGAAGCGAAGTACGACTCCGAGAAGGCGGTCGTCGAGCTGTTCCAGGCGATCTCCGTGGTCGACGTGGTCACCGATCCGACGCAGGCCGTGAACCAGCTCCCGCTCGCCGAGGCGCGCGCGAAGGGCATGGACGTGCAGCCGGGCGACGAGCTCGTTTTCCAGATCTTCTACCGCGACGAGGACGCCGCCGAAGCCAAGGCGCAGGACGACCAGTACGGCGACATCCTCAAACTGAAGACCTTCCGCCGCGGCTTCGGCCGCATCGCCGCGCAGACCGCCAAGCAGGTCATCCTGCAGCGCACCCGCGATGCCGAGCGCGAGAACGTCTACAACGAGTACAAGGACCGCAAGGGCGAGATCGTCACCGGCATCGCCCGCCGCTTCGAGCGCGGCAACATCATCGTGGACCTCGGCCGCGCGGAAGCAGTGCTCCCCGTCCGCGAGCAGGTCCCGCGCGAGACCTACCGCGCCGGCGACCGCGTTCAGGCGTTCGTGGTGGACGTGCTCCGCGAGAGCAAGGGTCCGCAGATCATCCTCTCCCGCGCGTCGGTGAACCTCCTCACCAAGCTGTTCGAGATGGAGGTCCCCGAGATCGCCGAAGGCATCGTCGTGATCGAGGCCGCCGCTCGCGAGCCGGGTGGCCGCGCGAAGATCGCCGTCTCCAGCCGCGATGGTGACGTGGACCCTGTCGGCGCGTGCGTCGGCATGAAGGGCAGCCGCGTGCAGGCTGTGGTCCAGGAGCTCCGCGGGGAGAAGATCGACATCGTCCCGTTCGACGAGGATCCGGCGCGGTTCGTCTGCTCCGCTCTGGCGCCCGCTGAAGTCAGCCGCGTGATCATCGACGAGGCGAACCACGCGATGGAGATCATCGTCCCGGACGATCAGCTCTCTCTCGCCATTGGCCGCCGTGGCCAGAACGTGCGGCTCGCCGCGCAGCTCACCGGCTGGAAGCTCGACATCAACAGCGAGTCCCGCGTGAAAGAGATGCGCGAGTTCGCGAACAAGTCGCTCGGCGCGCTGCCGGGGATGACCGAGATGCTCATCGAGACGCTCTACGCCCACGGCTTCCGCCAGGCGAAGGACGTGGCCGAGGCCTCGCCCGACGTGCTCGCGCAGATCCCGGGCATGGACCCGGCCCGCATCCCCGCGATGCAGGAAGCGGCGCGCGGCCGCATGGGCGACGACGCAGCGGAGCTGGCGCGGCTCGACTACGAGCGCGAGCAGGCCCGCCAGGCCGAAGCCCGCCGCCACCCGGACGAGCTCACCCAGAAGGAGCGTCTGACGCGCGTCCGCGGGGTAGGCGAAAAGACAATCGATCAGCTGATGGCCTCCGGTTATGGAACGGTGGAGGACGTCGCCAACGAGAAGGATCTCACCAAGCTCGGCGACGTGCCGGGGGTGGGGATCAAGAAGGCGCGGCAGCTCAAGTCCGCCGCGGAGAACTACCTGCTCGAAGAGCAGAAGCTCCGCGCCGAGCTGAACGCTGAGCGCGCCGCGTCCGGCCAGATGCCGCCGCCCGCGACCGACGCGTCGCAGACGGAAGCGAAGGCCCCGTAGCTTTTCACGCAGCACACACAGACGTTGGAAGAGAGAGAAAAACGAGAAGCCCCACAGCGCAGCTGCATTGGCTGCGGGGCGAAGCGCCCGAAGCGGGAGCTCAACCGGCTGGTCCTCATGAGCGAAGGCCAACCGGCACTGGATACGACGCAGACCGCCCCTGGCAGGGGGGCGTACCTCTGCGGCGAAGGCTGCTTGAAGGCAGCCATCAAGCGGAAGGCGCTCCAGCGCGCGTTCCGCGGGAAAGCGCGGACGCTGGAACTGACAGCCCTGGAGGCACTCCTGCGAGGGAGCCGGTGAAAGCCCGGCCCCGACTATCGATGAAGCGCCAGCCGTAAAGACCTATCCATCTCTCTTCATCGCTCATGTTTTTTTACTAAGACGCCGCGCGCGCCCCGGGGGGACTCGGGACGAGGGCAGCGGCTCACAGGATTGCAGGAACCCAGGTATGTCGAAGAAGCGCGTTCATGAAATTGCGAAGGAGCTCAAGAATGCAGGCATTGAGCTCGACAACAAGGAGGTCGTGACCGAGCTGGTTTCGCTCGGCTACGACGTCAAGAGCCACTCGTCGTCGCTGGATGACGACCAGGCCACCGCCGCGGTCCAGAAGATCATCGAGAAGCGGAAGCCGAAGGCCCCCGTGGCCCCGGTCGCCGCCAAGGGCTTCGTGGTCCGCCGGAAGATTGGCGAAGAGGCGCCCCGCCCGGTCGAGACGCGCGAGGCTCCGGCTCAGCACGTGGAGACCCGGCAGCCCGAAGCGGCGCCGGTGCAGGAGGCTCCCGCCGCTGAACGAGCGGAGCCCGAGGCACAGCCCGAGCAGCAGCCGGCCGCCGCCGAAGCGCCTGTCGCCGCGCAGCCCGCCGCGACTGCCGCGACGCAGCCCGCCGCCCAGACCCCCGCAGTCACCCAGCCCGCTGCGACCCAGCGGCCGGAGGCAACTCACACCGTGGCAAACACCCCGCCCACGCCTCCGGCAGCCCGTCCGCCCGAGGTCAGGCAGCAGCCGATGGCAGCTCAGCCGCAGCACCGCTACGCGCCGGGCTTCCAGCCTCGCGCTCAGGGCGCGGTGACCATCCGCCCCGGCAGCCAGATCCGGCCCACCGGCCACGCAGCTCAAGGCCACGGCAATCCGAACCCGGCGCAGGCCGCAGGCGCTCCGGGCGCTCCGGCCCCGCAGGTGGACACGCGCAACCTGCGCCCCACCGCGACCCAGGCCGTCGTGATCAGCCGTCCGCTGATCCAGGTCCGCCGCGTCACGCCGGCGTCCAACGCTCACAAGAACATCCCCGCCGCTCCGGGCCGCAAGGCTATTGGCGAAGTCCGTGAGCTGAAGGTGGTCCCCGACGGCTTCGGCCGCGGCAAGGACTTCGTCGACGTCACCAAGAACAAGGATCAGCGTTCGAAGCGCCGCACCGACACCAAGGACGGCGTCGCGCCTTCGAAGCAGGAGATCACCGACCTCATCTGGGGCCGCGTCTCCGTTCCGCTGCGCGGCAAGAAGAAGAAGCCGACCAAGAAGGGTCAGAAGACCCAGATCACCGAGATGGCCTCGGACAAGAAGGTCATCAAGATCCAGGAGGGCATCTCGGTGTCCGACTTCGCCCAGCGCATGGGCGTGAAGGTCTCGGAGATCATCAAGAAGCTGATGGCCGGCGGCAACATGGCCACCGCGAACCAGATGATCGACAAGGACACCGCGGAGATCATCGCGACCGACTACGGCTGGAAGGTCGAGAAGGTGGGCTTCGAGGTGGAGGACAACATCCCCGAGGTCGAGGACAAGGACGAGGACAACGTGGGACGCCCGCCGGTGGTCACGGTCATGGGCCACGTCGACCACGGCAAGACGTCGCTGCTCGATGCCATCCGCCAGGCGAACGTGGCGGCGGGCGAGGCGGGCGGCATCACCCAGCACATCGGCGCGTACACCGTGTCGACCGATGCGGGTGACATCACCTTCCTCGACACGCCGGGCCACGAAGCGTTCTCGGCGATGCGAAGCCGCGGCGCGGACGTCACCGACATCGTCATCCTCGTGGTGGCGGCGGACGACGGCGTGATGCCGCAGACGAAGGAAGCGATTCAGCACGCGAAGAACGCGGAAGTGCCCATCGTGGTCGCCATCAACAAGATGGACGTCCCCGGCGCGAACCCGGACCGCGTGAAGAAGGAGCTCGCCGATGCGGGCCTCCTTCCCGAAGACTGGGGCGGCGAGACGCAGATGGTTCCGGTCTCCGCGAAGCAGAAGACGGGCCTCGAGCTGCTGCTCGAGAACGTGCTCCTGCAGGCGGAGGTCCTCGAGCTGAAGGCGAACCCGACGCTGCCCGCCGTTGGCGCGATCATCGAAGCGAAGCTCGAGAAGGGCCGCGGCCCTGTGGCCTCCGTGCTGGTGCAGGAAGGCACGCTGCGCATGGGCGACGCCGTGGTCGTGGGCAACTTCTACGGCCGCGTGCGGCTGCTGGTGGATGACCTCGGCAATCACGTCGAAGAGGTGAAGCCCGGCTACTCCGCCGAGGTGATTGGCCTCTCTGGCGTGCCGTCAGCAGGCGACACCATGAACGCGGTGGCGGATGAGCGCGCCGCGAAGGAGATCGCCGAGCACCGCGAGTTCAAGCAGCGCCAGTCCGTGATGAACAAGACCTCCAAGGACA
>JBJMQN010000431.1:0-3017 GCA_045802665.1 Myxococcaceae bacterium
ATCGCAGCTGAAATTCGATGGACGCCCGGCGCCGCTCTCTCGCGGTGGCCGGGCGTCGTCGTTTTCGGAGCCTTCAGATCAGGTCGTTCGGCGGCCTGTCGACACTCGCGAGCCTGCTCGCCTGCTGATCCGCGCTAGGAATCTGTTCGACCGCAGAGGGTTGACGTCCGACCAGATTTCCCTGAGCGGAAGCGCGAGGCCGCCAACGTCGCCCCAAGGGCACTGCGGCGCGTCATCACGGTGGTCGTTCCGGGGCTGGCGCAGGCCAGTCATTCTGGGGAGTTGGATGGGCGGCGGGCGGGGTAGCGATGTATCCGGAAATGGACCCGAGGGTGGTGACATGCGGGAGCTGAATCCCTTATGGTGCGCCGCCTTTTGGAACCTGGTTTCAGCGCCTGGTGTCTCACACCATCAGGGCAGCAACTTAAAGGGAGCACGATGAAGCGCATTGCACTCGCGGCAGGCCTGTTGGCTGTTCTTGCAACCCCGGTCTTCGCTCAGGAGAAGGTCGTTCAGGAAGCCGACAAGGTCGTCGTTCGCAAGAAGACCGTCATCGACTTCACCGACGTCGCCGTCGAAGGCGAGCTCACCAAGCCCGAAGGCTCGTACGTCCTCAACAAGAAGCAGACGACGTTCAAGAGCCTCATCAAGGTTCGCGACAACTTCCAGCCCGAGCTGCAGAAGTCCGTCGACAACCTCTAGGTCGGATTCACCTTTTTCCAAGTTCGATGAAGGCCGGCTGAAGTCGGCTCTGGAGCTGCACGATGTCGAAGAAGAACGGGCTTACGCTGCGCATCACCCACCCGGACGGGACCGTCACCGAGAGCACCTCTCAGCTGGAGAGCGTCATCGTTGGCTCCGGCCCGGGCGCCGCGGTGAAGATCTCCGACCCGAAGGTCTCGAACCTTCACGTGATGCTGAAGGTCGAGAAGTCGGGGCAGGTCACCGCCATCGACCTCGGCTCCGAGCATGGCACCAAGGTCGGGTCCAACACGGTGACGCGCGAGCCGGTGCAGCTCTCCTCCGGTGACACGATCCTGGTGGGTGGCAGCAAGGTGACCGTGCTGTTCGGTGACGAGTCCGCTCCGGCGGCCGGCGCCACCGCGCAGAAGAACGCGCTCCAGCAGCCGTCTCCCGCCGTCGCGACCAAGGGCGTGAACCCGCGCAAGGGCCTCGCCGGCACCGGCCGCAACGCCGCGGCCATCTTCGGCGACCCGCTTCCCCCCGAGGCCACGCCTGCCGAGGACAGCAAGATCCTCCAGGTCGCGCTCCTCTGGGGCGACACCCTGATCAACGTCCAGCACTTCGCGGACGGCGTGCCGGTGACCATCGGCGAGGGGCGTCAGAACCTCTTCAACGTGTACTCGGCTTCCGTGGGTGACGGCTTCACGCTCGCCACCGCGAACGGCAGCAAGATGCTGGTCAACATCCCGGCCGACGCCGGCGTGGTGGTCTCCAGCAAGGGCGACACGCACAAATCCAAAGAGCAGCTCCGCGCCGAGGGCAAGCTCCGTGCGTCTGACGGTGCGACCCGCGCGGACGCCATCGAGCTCGGGCTCCACGACCGGATCCAGGTGAGCCTGGACAACGTCGCGTTCATCATCCGGTACGTGCGGCCGTCCGCCGCCGTCAACGCCTCCACGATGGAGGAGATGGACTTCACCTTCTTCAAGATCGCCAGCATCTGCATCATGGCGTCCATCGCGCTGGTCGTGGCGATGTTCCTCACGCCAGTGGGCGAGGGCGGCCTCGGCGACGACATTTTCCAGAACCCGGCCAAGTACGTGAAGCTGCTCGTCAAGCCGGAGAAGAAGATCGACCTGAAGCAGAAGGAGCTCTCGGGCGCGAAGGAAGGCGCCAAGGCGAAGGAAGACGAGGGCAAGTTCGGCAAGAAGGAAGAGAAGAAGCAGGAGGCGGATCCTTCGAAGAAGGGCGCCCCTATCGTCGACGCGAACAAGCGCGAAGAGGATCGCAAGAAGGTGATGCAGGCGGGTCTGCTCGGCGCGATGGGCGGTGCGCAGGGCGCGGCGTCCAACATCTTCGGTCCGGGCGGTCTCGGCACCGGCATCAACAACGCGCTCGGCGGCCTCAAGGGCGGCGCGGGCGTGGGTGATGCGCACGGCGTCGGCGGTCTCGGCTCGCGCGGCAACGGCGCGGGTGGCGGCGGCACCGGCCTCGGTCTCGGTGGGCTCGGCACCAAGGGCGTGGGTCACGGCGGCGGCGGTGGCGGTCTGGACCTCGGCGGGCGCGGCAAGGAAGGCACGCGCATCATCCCGGGCAAGACCACCGTCGTGGGCGGCCTCTCGAAGGACGTCATCATGAAGGTGATCAAGCGCCACCAGAACGAGATCAAGTACTGCTACGAGACCGAGCTCCAGAAGAGCCCGGACCTCTCCGGTAAGGTCGCGGTGGCCTGGACGATCGACGGCTCCGGCTCTGTCGCGGACGCATCGGTGTCCGAGTCCACGCTCAACAACTCCACCGCCGAGCAGTGCATGCTCAGCAAGATCCGCCGCTGGAAGTTCCCGGAGCCGGAAGGCGGCGGCGTCGTGGCCGTGACCTTCCCGTGGGTGTTCAAGCCGGCGGGCTCGGGCGACGACAGCGAGTAGTCGGTCTGTGGTCTGAATGATCGCGGCGCGGCTCCTTCCGAGGATCCGCGCCGTCGTCATTTTCGGAGTACGCAATGCGAGTGGAAGTGGAGCAGGCGCTGGATGCGGGAGGCCGCGCGATCGTGCTCGTGCGAGCGCTGGAGATCATCGCCTTCAGGCCCGAAGGACTGGAGCTTCACGGCTGCCGGGTGAAGTCGTTCGATCTGCCGCGCGCGATGGACAAGGACGGCAACCCGAGGATGGACCTGCTCGGCTTCGTGCTCGAGCGGCCACAGGATCTCGCTCGCTTCTCGCCGGGTCAGCGCGTGGAGCTGAAGAACCGCTGAGCGTCGGACCTGCGCGCGCCTCGGGACTCGCTGCGTCGCGGAGGATGCGCGCACCAAAGCGCGGGGCGCCGTGATCTCCAGC
>JBJMQN010000432.1:0-4032 GCA_045802665.1 Myxococcaceae bacterium
CGGCGAGAAAGAGCGTCGGCTCCAGGCCCTGCCGTCGAGAGACCTCGCACACCAGCGCCGCGACCTCGCGCGTCCGCGCGGCCTTGGCGTCCGACAGCGCCATCGACCGCGAGCCGTCGACGATGACCTCGACCCGCGGGGCGACCTCGTCCTGACGAACCCTCAGGATGAGCTCGCCGGTGCGCGCGACGGCGTTCCAGTCGACGTGACGGAGATCGTCTCCCGGCTGGTACTGGCGGAAGTCGTGAATCTCCATCGACGAGCCCACCGACGCCGAACGCTCGTCGCCGATGCGTCCGCGGTGCGGCACCCGGGGCAGCGCGAGCACCAGCCCGGCCGCCGCTTTGCTCACGGCGTTCTCGTCGTACCGGATGGTCACAGCGTGCGGTCGTCGCGCAGCGAGAGGACGCGGTCCGCGATGATCGCGGCGATCGCCGCCACCGCTCCGAGCACGATGACGTCCTCGAGGCCCATCACCCGCACGTCGTTCCACGGCTTGATCGAGTCCGCGAACTTCGCCATCCCGACGATCGGATTGAACAGATTGATGATGGGATCGCTCCCCTCGCCCCCGAGGATGAGCGAGATGAGCGGCGGCCCGCCCGACGCGGCGATCAGGATGAACACGAAGAGCAGCCGTCCCACGCCCGGGGTGCTGAAGTTGTAGTGGTAGATGGCACGCGTGAGGATGATCGGCAGCGACAGGTAGAGCACCACGTATGCGCCAGCGGCGATCGTCGTGTACCCGGCATGCACCAGCACCGCGTGGTTCCCCTTCGCGAGCGGCGTGAGGAGCGCGAGGGCAACCGTGACGACGCCGGTGAGCAGCAGGACGAAGCGGAACCCGCGCAGCGCGCCCGGCCGAAGCAGCGAGAACACGTTCGTCTTGAGGCGCTGCGCCGCGGTCTGGCCGTCGTAGTCGGTGGCGAGGAACAGCCCCACTCCGGCGAGGTTCAGCATGAAGATGATCTGCGCCGCGACGAGGACCTCGACGTTGTAGCCCTCTCTCATCCAGATCCACGCGAACACGCCCAGCGAGCCGAGCATCTGGAGCAGCAGCGCGAGCCTCGGTCCGCGCGCGTAGTTCTCGGTGAGCAGCGACATCCGCGCCGCCGCCGCCTCGAAGAGCATCAGGCCGTAGGAGAGCATCGCCCAGAAGCCCGCGCCGAGCAGGTACCAGAACTCGGACTTGCCCATCAGCTGGCTGCCGCCCGCGAGGATCCCCGTCGTCGCGCCGATCGCGAAGCCGCCCGCCATCAGCAGCCCGCCGAGCAGGGTGAAGTGCATCAGCGCCCGGAACACGCGCGACTCGGCGAGGCTCGCAACGCACACGCTCACCGCGGTGAGGAACAACGTGTAGACGATCCCGAGCCCCACCAGGATGCCGATGGTCGGCAGGTCGATGCCGTTCAGGTAGTAGCTGAAGAGCAGGAAGGGTCCCGCCGCCGAGCCGTAGAGCGCGGACTGCACGAGATAACTGCCGAGCTTGCCGCGAAGAATCCGACGCGGCCCGAGGCCCGTGAGCGTGAGCAGCACCCACGTCTCGTCTTCACGTTCGCGCGCGAGTGAGCGGTACGCGCTGTAGGGGATGATGAAGAACTGCGCCACGCCCACACAGGAGAAGAACGCGAAGAAGTAGTACGCGCCGTCCTGATTGACGCCCTTGTCCTGCGTCGCCGCGAACGCGACCAGCGCGATCGTCACGCAGGCGAGCAGCATGAGCGAGAAGCAGATCCAGAAGACGCGCGTGCGCAGCCCCTGCCGGACCTCCTTCACGACGATCGGATTCACGGCATCCGCGAGCCTCGCGACGAGCGTGCTCATGCCACCTTCCCCCGCGTCACCTTCATGAATGCATCCTCGAGGTCTTCCTTCCGCACCTCCGCCGCGCACACCGGCAGCTCCGCCTGCACGAGCGCCTTGATGAGCTGCGCGGCGGACTCGTCGATCCAGCTGGCGGGGATCTCACTGCCCTGTGGCAATTCGATCCTCACGCGGAGCGAAGACGGCTCCACCTTCACCGACGTCACGCGGGGCTGCACGAGCAGCGTCTTCTCCGCCTTCTCCAGCACCTCCTGCGACGACGTCGAGAAGCGGAAGTTGAGCTCGGAGGAGATGGTTCCCGCCGGTCCCGCGGAGCGCGCGAGCACCTCGGACACCTTGCCCACCGCGAGCAGCTTTCCCTGTTCGATGATCGCGCAGCTGTCGCAGATCTCGGACAGCTCGGTGAGGATGTGCGAGCTGATCAGCACCGCCTTGCCGCGATCCGCGAGCGCCCGGAGGAGCTCACGAAGCTCGATGCGTGCTCGGGGATCCAGTCCGTCCGCGGGCTCGTCGAGGATGAGCAACCGCGGGTCGTGCAGGAGCGTGCGGCCGAGCGCCACGCGCTGCTTCATGCCCTTGCTGAGCGCGGAGGTGAGCTTGTCCTGCAGCGGCCCCAGCCCCGTGAAGTCCATCACCGAGTCGATGCGCTGCTTCCGCTGCGCGCCCTTCAGCCCGTACGCGCGAGCGAAGAAGTCCAGAAACTCCAGCACCGTCATGTCGTCGTAGGTGCCGTAGCGATCCGGCATGTAGCCGATGAGCGGCCGCGCTTTGTCCGGATGCGCGATGGCGTCCTGCCCGTCGATCTTCACGCTGCCGTGCGTGGGCAGATCGAGCGTGGCGATGATCCGCATCGTCGTGCTCTTGCCGGCGCCGTTCGGTCCGATGAACCCGAGGATGTGCCCCGGCTCCAGCGTGAAGGAGACGTTCTCCACCGCTCGGAAGGTGCCGAACTCGCGCGTCACGCCGCTGACTTCGAGGAGCGCCATCTAGTCAGCCTCCCCGCGGATGAGGTGTTGATCGCCATCGTGCAGCGTGCGGATGCCGCCCAGCGGTGAGGGGCCCGGGCCGTCCATCACCGCGACGAACTCGCCCTCGCGCAGCGGCGCCCGGATGGCGGAGGCGATGTTGCCGGCGAAGCGATCGTTCGCGTCGGTGAGATCCGGCGGCATCTTCGCGAGGGTCGAGACGAGCTTCGCGTCGCCGCCATCCGCGATGTCGTTCGCCTCGTACATCTCGTCGCCCTTTTTCACGAGCAGGTACTTCACGTGTCCGCCCAGCGCGTTGAGCACGTGCAGCCCGCCGTTGTCCTTGAGCGAGAGTCGCGCGCGCGTCGGAGAGACCGAGACCACGCCCCATTCGCGGTAGGTGCGCGACGGGATGTAGTCGCCGCCGAAGTGCGGGCCGCCCTCCCAGGTGATCGACGCACCCTGTGACGAGTAGCGATCGCCCGGGAAGAGCACCACATCGCCGGTGCCGAACTGGGCGGAGGACGGCGACAGGTTCGCGTAGAACGCCTCCAGCGACGCGGTGATCGCGCGAGCGCCCCTTCTGTCGAGCAGCGTGTAGCCCCGCGTCGTGGCGTGGACCTGAAAGCCGTCGACCACCGCCGAGTACAGCGCGATGGACACGCAGGTGACCAACGCAATGGACGGCACGGTGATCAGCACGAACAACGGTCCCCGCTTGCGAGCGACCCAGAGGCTGCCGGGTCCCACCGCCAGCGTGAAGAGGATCATGATCACGAGGAAGCGCCCCACGGGAGGCGCGGCCTGAGCGAGCAACGCGGCCTGTGGCCGATCCCCGTAGTAGTAGCTGGAGCGGAACGGACCGCGGGCGTAACTCGGCGCCGGTCCCACGGCTTTCACCGGCAACGCGCTCGTGTACGCGAGCGTCATGAAGCGAGGGCCACAACCGCCCCGCTCCGCGTCACACGCGAGCAGCTTCCCGAACCCGTAGTGCAGATAGTCGTCGCCGCCCTGTTCGCGGCTCATCGGCAAGTACTGATCCACGCCGCGCGATTTCCGTTCGATCGCGAGGAGCCCGCCCGCCGCCGCGTACTGTTCGAGCACCCGGCGCTGGCCTTCCGTGAGCGACTCGATCGGCTTGCCGAGCAGCACGACGCCAGAGAAGCCGACGTACGCGGAGAGCTCTTCGGGCAGCTCCCCAGGCGGCAGCACCAGCACCGAGACATCCGGCGCGGACGTCGAC
>JBJMQN010000433.1:0-4351 GCA_045802665.1 Myxococcaceae bacterium
CGCGGATTTTCCGCTTTCATCGATCGCCCGAACGCGCAGCCCGCCCTCCACCGCCGCCGCATCGAACGCACGAGCATCGCCGGACGCGGTCCACTCTCCGTCGCCGACCCGGTACGAGAAGCGCAGCGCTGAGGGCTTGCTGAGCGAATCGTACGCGTGCGTCACGACCATCGCGCCGCCGCGATCGAGAGAGACGGAAGGCGCCTGCAGATCGACGGTCACGAACTGCGCGGGGAGTGCCGTGAAGGATCGATCGCCATGCCGGCGCGCTCGAAGCTCGATGCGGTGATTTCCCTGGAGCAGCAGCGTCGGGGAGGTGAGCGAGAGTGAGTCTCCCGCTCGCGCGACCAGACTCCACATCCCGTCATCGATCCGGAACGCGACCTCCTCCGCCGCGGAACCGCGCAGTGCGAATTTCACCGAAGGCCATTCGCCACGAGCCAGGGCGTCTTCCGAAGGAGTCTCGACGCCCGACAGCTCAACCGAGACCGGCACCGGCGGAGGAGGCGTGACGCACTGGCTCGCGTCGATGAGCCCCGCGTAGATCGCCAGTGAGTCGTAAGTCCCCGCCGTCGCGGCGGGGTGCACGCCCTTCACGTCCTTCACGTCGATCGCGAAGACGCCCAGATCCGGGAGTGTGAACGCCGTCAGGTTGGACGCGATCATCGGCTGCGCGAGCGAGACGACCGCCGGCAGGAACGGCGCCAGCGCGCTCACGTCCTCGCCCACGATCTCGCTGTTGGTGAAGCGCGGGTTCGTCACCACCGACTGCAGATCTCCGAGCACCGGCGTCAGCGTCCGGCAGCCATCCGGGAGCAGCGACACCGGCAGCGACACATCCAGCAGCGCGCTGAACAGGCGCACGTAGCGATCGTCGAGCTCGGCGTAGAAATCCACGCGGAGGTCCTTCGCGTTCATGTGCAAGAGCGGATCGATCACCGCCTTCGTCGCAGGATCGAACGTGCCCGCGCCAATCGTGAACGTGGGCGGATTCTGCGGCAGGACGACAATCCGCATCGGCACGTCGTTCGCCCCGAGCAACTCGCCCAGGCTCGGCAGGAACGGCCGCAGGAGCCCGGTGTTCAGCAGATCCACCGTCGTGTGATCGAGCGAAGCGCAGAGCGCGCCGGACTGCTGAAGATCATACCCCGCTCGATCGAGGAAGGGCCGCGCCACCGAGAGCGCGAGGTGATAGCCGCCGTCGCTCGCGGCGTCGAAGTCCACCGCGGGAATGACCTCAGGCGGCGGCTTGGCGGCGACAGGCACGCACTCGGCGAGCTGCACGGCCTGCGTTCCGCCCCTGCTCCCGAAGTTGAGCCCGGTGTTCGCTGAAACGGAGTGGCCGAGGAGCAGCGACAGATCCATCTGCGAGCTCGACGCCGTGTTCGGATTCAAGAGCGCGGCCGGATCCAGTCGTCCTTCCACGCCCGCTCGGGCCGGCACACAGCGGCCGACGAACGCATTGACGCAGACGCCGCGGTTCACGTCGCAGGTCCCGGTGCCGCCATCCTCTTCCACGAGGCAGCTGTTGCCCGGACCGCATGGCTCGCAGGTCGCCGAATCCAGCGCGTCCTGAAGCTGCGACTTGAGCTGCGAGGCGAGGAAGCTGAGCAGCGCGTCCTTCACCAGCGAAGAGCTGCCGCCCGGACAGCAGCCGCCGGTCTCAGGCGTGATGAGCAGATCGTTCGAGTCCGTGCACGCGGGCGGCGGCAGCGCTCCGGAGGTTCCACAGGCTGCGAGCCCATTCACCTGCGCCAACCGCACGTTGAGCCGCTGGCTGAACGGCGCGTCTATGAACAGCTCCAGCTCGGCCTCGACGGTGTTGGACGTCGGCGTCGCTCGAGCGGAGTCGAAGTCCATCCCGCACTTCACCGGGGACTGGAACAGACACGCGACGTGGCTTCGGCTGGTCGAGTCCACGTACAGCTTCCCGGTCGCGATCTGCAGCTGCACGGTCGCCTTCACGGACGATGGCGGCAGCGGCGAGAGCGTGAGCCCCGTGATCGTCACCGGCACCTGCGCGGCCACATCCGCCGAGGTGCACTTGCCGTCCATGAGTCCGCAGCTCTCGGTCGTACAGCCCGCGCTGCCCATGTCCGCGATCACGAGCCCCGTGCTCGACTGCACCGTGCAATCCACCGGCACCGTCAACGTCTGGCCGGGCGCGAGGATGTTCACGATCTGCTGATAGTTCGCGTTGAGGAACTGAAAGCCGGCGGGCGACAGCCGCGCCTGAACCGGGTCATTCAGCTTCTCGCCCGTGAAGGCGCCGTTCGGAATGGGCTGAAGGCCCGCGCAGCTCATCCCGGCGCTGGAGCAGGCCGAGAGCGTCCAAAGGGTCACCACCGCGAGCAGCAATCGGGGTCGTCTCATCGGGCGCGCATACTAGAGGTTTGTGGGCCGGGTGGGAGCCACACGCACGCGAAGTCAGGACTAGGCTTCTCAACTCATGAGACTGACGCTTGCGTTGCTGGTCGTGGCGTCCACCGCGCTCGCGGCGGATCGCGTGCTGCAGAATGATCAATTCGCCGCCGGACAGTCGGTGAACGCTTCGGTGTCGTTTGGCGAGTTCGAGGGCGCCGCCGTGCTGCTCACGCCGGACTCCGGCTACCCGATCTCGCTCCAGGCCATCGACGTGTACCTCGCGCCCATCGGCGGCGGCGGTAACTCGACTGGGGCATACCTCCTCGACGTGTGGGACGAGGTCGATGGCGGCGCGATCGATCCGCCCACCGCGAGCACCAACGGCAACCGCATCAACCAGGACAGCTACCTGCTGAGCACCGGCGCGATGAACCGAATCACGCTGAGCCCACCATTGGTGATCTCGAAAGGCCGCGTGTTCGTCGCCATCCGGGAACAGCAGAGCAGCTCGGACGACGGCACGACGGTGGCGCTCGACAACGCGCCGGGCCAGCCGGGCGCGAACTACTACTTCTCGGGCGCGCTCACCTACGTGCGGATGCCGGACGGCGGAACGGGCGCGCCGCCGGTGGATCACAACTGGATCATCCGAGCCATCACCGACTTCGGTCCTCAGCTCATCAGCGTGAGCCCCACGCAGAGCGGCAACGCGGCGGACATTCCGATCACTCTGGTCGGCTCTCACTTCGACGCGACGTCGGTGCCGAGGCTCGGGTCGACACCGCTGGCCGTGAGCACGTACTCGTCCACCGCCATCTACGCGACCGTCCCCGCGGGCACGCCACCGGGCGTCTACGACGTGAGCGTGACCAACACCGGTTCCAACCTGTCAGCGACGCTGACGAAAGCCTTCACGATCACGACGGGCGGCGGAACCGGCGGCGGAACGGGCGGCGGCGCGGGTGGAGGAACGGGCGGAGGAACCGGCGGCGCGGCCGGAGGCGGCGGAGGTGGCGGCGCGGGTCAGACCACGACAGGGCCCACGCTGGACTCGATCACCCCGGAGAAGGCCTTCAACGAGGAGGACACCGACGTGACGCTGATCGGCACCAACTTCGACGAAGGGGTCGTCGTGCTCGTCGGCAGCGCGCCGCTGAACCAGGTGCTCCGGCGATCGAGCTCAGTGCTGAGCGTCGTCATCCCGAAGGGCTTCGTCGAAGGAACCTACGACGTCGCGGTCGTGAACCCGGATGGTCAGCGCGCGGTGCTCTCGCAGAAGCTCACCGTCTTCAAGGGCGTGCACGCCAAGAGCGGCTGCGGCTGCAGCGCGGACATGGCGCTCATGCCGTTCGCGTTCGGCGCGCTGGCAATGCTCCTCAGGCGCCGACGCAGAACGACCTGAGCGCCACGGTGAGGTACGCCGCGCTACCCGACTAGTCGCGCCGTCCGCGAAGCCGCGCTTCGATCCGATCCTCGATGTCGCGTCGGACCGCCGCGCCCTCTTCCACCATCGCCGTGATCCGCGCCGCGACCTCGTCGTCCCGGCGGTCCGCAGCACGCGCCACGTACGCCGACGTCTTCCGCACGCGGATCGAACCCGAACGCCGCGCGGACTTCTTCTTCGTTTTCCGAGCCATGGAAGCCTCCTCCAGCGCGACAAGCTGAGCCTCGCTGCGTTCAGGCGCAAAACGGTCCGCTTGCCTGACTGCTCGACGGGCGGGCTTTCCGCGGGTACGAGTGAGCCGTGATCGTCGCCGCTCTCGCCGCGCAGCTCCTGCTCGCGCAATCTCCCACGGAGTCCGCGCTGCTGCGGCCGCTGGAAGAGGCGCTCGCGAGGATCAGCTTCGGACCCACCGCGTCCGCCGGCGCGATCGCTGATTCGACGGGCGTCGCGCCGACGGTCGCGATCGGATTTCAGGTCGCCGGCTTCGACGTCGAGAAGATCCCCGAGCCGCGCTGCGCGGAACATCACCGCCACGAACGCGAA
>JBJMQN010000434.1:0-7725 GCA_045802665.1 Myxococcaceae bacterium
GAATGACGGGTACGCGCAGTTCGGGTTCCGGTTCTCGCTCGACTACACCGTGTATCTGCTGCTCCTGCTCGCGCTGAGCGGCTGGTCGCTGCTCAAAAACTGGGCGGTCATCGCGGCGGCGGTGTTCGGGATCGTCGTGAACTTCTGGGGCGCGGTGGCGTTCCGCGGTTACACCGAGTACGTCCGCAACTGGTGAGCGAGAACGGCCCCCCGCCCGGAAAGAAGTGGCACACGCGCGAGGACAGCGGCATCCGCCTCGACCGCGAGGGCCGCTGGTGGCACGACGACGAACCTGTCGAGCACCCCAGGATCATCGAAGCCTTCAACCAGGGCCTGCAGCCGGACGATCAGGGCCGCTTCATCCTTCGCTTCGGAAACGATTGGTGCGTGGTGCAGGTCGAGGACGCCGCGTATCGGGTCACGGCGGTGGATCTCGAGAACAACTGCATCACGCTGCGCCTGTCGGATCGCTCCAGCGAGCCGCTCGATCCCGCGGCGCTCAGCCTCGACTCTGACGGCGTGCTGCACTGCAAAGTGAAGCAGGGAAGGGCGTGGGCACGCTTCTCCCGCGATGCGCAGTTTCAACTCGGCGAGGCGCTCGAGGAGAACGACGAAGGGATCGCACTGCGCACCGCCGATGGCGCGAGGTTGATTACGGCGCGCAAGCGGTGACCGTCATCCCGCCGCTCGTGACCGGCATCGGCGGCCAGCCATCACCGGTACAGCGAAGAGCACACGGCCGGAGCGATCGCCGTCCGCGTTCCTCCGTCGCCGCACGTCGCGGTGCCCAGCGCAGCCAGACAGTCATCCACGACCCCGGCATCGATGTCGACTCGCCAGAGGTCATCGCGCAAGCCGATCGGGCAGTAGTACTCCGGTCCCAGGCAACTCTTGCCGCCCGGGGGGAAGGCGATGCACTGGTCCTGTCCGGCGTCGCCGCGACATTCCGCTGCCTCGTTACAGAGCTCCGTCGCGATGTCCTTCACGCGCTGTGCGTATCCGGGCGCGTAGTGTCCGCCGATTTTCCAGATGCGGAGTCCGCCGGGACTGTTGTTTTCGTCCGCGAACCAGATCTCGCCCTGCCCGTCGACGGCGATCGAGACCCAGTCTCCCGAGGTCTGGTTCAGCTGCTGAATCGCAAAGCCGGCATCCGCGCTGCCAAAGGGCACGGCAAGCACGCCGAACGAACGATCCTGAAGTGCGAGCTGCGGGTGGCCGTCTTTGAGCGCAACGCCGACTGACGAACCGTTCGCCGCCGGCTGCGGGATCGCGCCTTTTTCCCAACCGTTCGAATCGAGCCGTCCGTACGCCACGCCGTAGAGGCCGGACGTCCAGATGGCATGAAGGACTCCGTTTGCTCCCGCGGCCAGCGCGACGGCCGGGAACGCCTGTTTTGCGCCCGCCGGCTCGATGACCTCGTACTGGTACCCGCCGTCACGGAATGCGTGGCGCACCTCACCAAAGGTACCGCTCGCATAGAGGAAGTGCGTCTGGCCTGACGAGTCCACCGCAACCGCGAGTCCGCTGCGCCCCGTCGGATCGATTGAGCTCGATTGCCACACTCCGCCGTCCCGGAACGCTTCGAACACGCCGCCGGTGTTGCCGAAAAAGCCGAAGTAGATGACGCGCGGAGCTCCTTGAGAGTCCAGAGCGATCGCACTGCTGTACCCTGAGCCAACCAGGCTGGGTGTGAAGCCGTCAGTCGACGAGGCCACGTAGACACTCTGTGGCTGAGACGATCCCTCGGTCCACGTGACCCAGACAGTGCCCTGCGCCGTCGCGACGATTTTGGGATCCACATTGGGGCTCAGCGTCGTCGTGGAGAGCGGGAGCTCGATGAAACCTCCGTCGAAATCCGCGGTGCCAGCGTCCTGCGGCAGTTCCAGCACCACCGCGCCGCTTTTCACGAGCACCGCCGCGACGCCGGAGGGCATTCCGACGATCGACGCTCGGTCAGCCGCGGGAGACTGAAAGACGGTCGTGATGGCGCAGGTCTGGCAGTCGATCGTTCCGCAGGCGAGCTGACCCTGTCCGCACTGCGCGCCGAAGCTCGCGCAGGTCGCCGCCTGATTCTGACAATCCGCACCGGCTCCTCCGCCCCCTCCAGCTCCGCCGCCCGCCTCACCGCCCGAGCCGCCCCCCGCGAATCCGCCCGACCCTCCGCCCGCGCCGCCGTCCTTGTCGGACGACTTCCCCCCGCAGGCGAAGCACAAGACCGCGGACAGCAGCAGCGCAGAGCGCGTCGCGTTCATAGGCCGTCGAGAATACAGGAGTCCTCGCGAAAAGACGGCGATCCCGATGTCCCGGTTCATGCAAGGCGTGGAGGGCCCACCGGGATCGCCCGAGCACAACTTTCAAGACAAGGCGGCGGGAGCGGCACAATCCGACGTGGAGGGCCCGAGTCGGACGGGATAGGGGCGTGCCGCCCCCGCCATAAGTCATTTTTCGACGGCGCCGACCCAGCTCATCGATCGCGCGGGATGTCCCCTCGGCTCCGGCGCAGGTCCGGCAGCCGACGCTCCTGCGCGAAGGCGATTGCGACTGGCTTCGGCCGGACCTCTCGCTGGACGTCGTCCATCGCGTGACTCCTCGCGGGCGTCGCGCCGCACGAGGACATGAGGAACATCACCAGGACGAGCAGCCCCGCGTAGACGACTGACGCGCTCACGCCGCTTCCTCCTTCGGGCCAGCGGGCGCGGCAACGGCGACGAGGATCTTCTGCGCGATGCTCTCGGCCTCGGCCGGATGCTCGCGCAGCCACTCGATCGCTTTCTCGCGGCCCTGGCCAATCCGCTCGCCCGAGAGCGTGAAGTGGCTGCCCGACTTGTCGATGAGTCCCAGCGTCACGCCCAGATCGAGGACTTCACCCGCGCGGCTGATCCCCTGTCCGTAGAGGATGTCGAACTCCGCCTCCTGGAACGGCGGGGCGACCTTGTTCTTCACGACCTTCACGCGCGTGCGCGTGCCGATGACGTTGTCGCCGTCCTTGAGGTTGCCGGCCCGGCGGATCTCGCAGCGCACGGACGAGTAGAACTTGAGCGCGTTGCCGCCGGTGGTCGTCTCCGGATTTCCGAAGACCACGCCGATCTTCATGCGGATCTGATTGATGAAGATGATGCACGTGCCCGAGCGGCTGACCGCGCCAGTCAGCTTCCGCAACGCCTGGCTCATCAGGCGCGCCTGAACGCCCATGTGCGCGTCGCCCATCTCGCCTTCGATCTCCGCCCTCGGAACGAGCGCCGCCACCGAGTCCACGACGATCAGATCGACCGCGCCGGAGCGCACGAGCTGCTCGGTGATCTCCAGCGCCTGCTCGCCGGTGTCCGGCTGCGACACGAGCAGCTCCTCCACGCGCACGCCGAGCTTCTTCGCGTAGGACACATCCAGCGCGTGCTCCGCGTCGATGAACGCGGCCACGCCACCCTGCGCCTGCACCTGCGCGATCGCGTGGAGCGTGAGCGTGGTCTTGCCGGACGACTCGTTGCCGAAGATCTCCACCACCCGGCCGCGCGGATAGCCGCCGACGCCGAACGCGCGATCCAGTCCCACCGAGCCGGAGGGAATGACGGAGATCTTCTCCGCCGTGCCCGCGCCCAGGTTCATCACCGCGCCCTTGCCGAACTGCTTCTCAATCGCCGCCACCGCCGCCGCCACAGCCTTCAACTTCTCTCCGACCTTGCTCATCACAGCCTCCCCCAGCCCATGTGCGGGCTCTGCAAGTCGCCGCCGGTTGATCCGAGGGCGCGCGTTTTTTCGACGCGAGGCCGTTGAGCAAGGGGTGGACCAGCGCGCGATCAGAGCGGAGCAGCCGACGGGAGAGCTGCACGAACGTTCACGTCCCGGGACAGCCGTCCGTCTTTGCGGTGCGGCACGCGTGCGTCTCGTGCGGTGAGAACTTTCAGTGGCGCAACACCCGAAGCGAGTCTGTTCTTGCGCGCGAGGACCCGGCCGCTGATCTTCAGGCGATATGGAGAAGCCGCCTCCCAAACACCTGTCGATGATCCGGAGCTTCGTGCTCGCGGACTTCGTCACCCTCGGCAACGCCTTCGCCGGCGCGGGGTCGATCCTGTCGGCGATGCAGTACCTCAGCACGCACAACATCCACTTCCTCTATGCGGTGTTCGTGCTGCTGCCGGTGGCGCTGGTGCTGGATGCCGCGGACGGACGCATTGCGCGGTGGAGGCACAAGAGCTCGCCGCTCGGCGCGGATCTGGATTCGCTGGCGGATGTGATCTCGTTCGGGATGGCCCCGGCGGCGCTCGCGTTCGCGGTGGGGTTCCGTGGCGGGCTGGACGTCGCCGTGCTGCTCTATTTCGTCGGCTGCGGCATCAGCCGGCTCGCGCGCTTCAACGTGACGTCCGCGCAGCTCTCGGATGAGACCGGCAAGGTGAAGTACTTCGAGGGAACCCCCATCCCGTCCAGCCTGCTGCTGGTCGCGGTGATCGGCGTGCTCTCGGTGATGGGAAAGATCGACGACAACCTGCCGTTCGGCAACGTGGACCTGGGGCCGCTGTCGTTCCATCCGCTCGTCGTGCTCTACGCGCTCTCCGGCAGCGCGATGATCAGCAAGACGTTGAGGATTCCGAAGATCTAGTCGGGCGGATCGGCGTCGACCGGAGTGTCAGCTCTGCTCGGCCGGTGACGCCGCCTTCGATCGCTTTCCTTCGCGTCCGGCCTCGGCGATCGCCTCGGTATCTCCGCCCGCTCCGCCGATGTCCCTGTGGAGCGCGATGATCGCGTCGCGCACTTCACGCAGGATTGCCTCGCGGTCCGTCTTGCCCTTCGTCTCAATGGGCTTGCCGACCTTCATCCGCACGAGGCCAGGCCGGATGCGGAAGCCGTCTGACGGCAGCACGCTCCCGGTTCCGTTGATCGCGACGGGCACGATGGGCACCTGAGCTTCCACCGCGAGCGCGAACGGGCCCTTCTTGAACGGCATGATCGTTAGGTCCCGGCTCCGGGTTCCTTCCGGGTAGACGATGATGTTCTTGCCCGCTCGGATGCGTTCTCCGGCGCGCTTGAGGCTCTTCAACGCCTCCGCCCGATTCGATCGGTTGATGAAGATCATCCCGGTGGCCGCCATGTACCAGCCGAGGAACGGCACGTACGCGAGCGTGTGCTTCGCCACGAACCGCAGGTTCGCCGGAATCGCCGCGAACGCGCAGCAGATGTCCATCATCGACTGGTGGTTCATCGCGTAGATGTGCGGCTGCTTCCAATCGAAGTCCGGGAACGGCTCCGGGCGGAACGTCGCGCCGGTCATGAAGATGAGCGCCGGTGCCCAGCACCGCCGAGCCATCCAGAGCGGCACCTCCTGGTTGAACGTCACGATCAGCGCGACCAGCGCGAGCGACATCCAGAACACGCACCACACCGCCACGAAGAGCGCCTGCAGGAAGTTGATGAACGCCCAGACGATCTTCATTCGCGGCCGCACCGCTAACACCGCCGTAGGAGCGAGAGCAAGGACGTCCCGTCACGACGGCTCCTCCGAAGGAGTCTCCAGCCCCTTCTCGCGCATCATCCGCGCGAACGCGGGTCCGACCGTGTTCTTCACGGAGGCAGGCGCTCTAGGCCCGCTGGGCATGGACATGAACTTCCACTCGTCGCGATCGAGCGACCTGCAGGCCACGGCGATGCGCATGTCGACTTCTTCAACGACGTCGTGCCCTTCGAGATCCGCTCGGGTGAGGGCGAGCTTCATGAGGCGATCGTGCGCTCGCGCGGACATCTTGAACCTCTTGATCGCTTTCTCGAGCTCCGCCGCCGCCCCCTCCGTGAGCCTGCAGAACCGTCGGAGCTGCCTGGGGCCGATCTGCGCATTGCAGAGGAGGCCCGGCGTGTCTTTGAAGCGATGACGCTGGCGCGCTCGGGCTTCCTCGACGCGGTTTTGGTACCAGCTCGACGGCTTCTCGTTCGGGTTCTCCGGTTTCAGCTCTGAGAAGTCGACCGGCCGGGTGTGCATGGTGATGTCGATGCGATCCAGCATCGGGCCCGAGATGCGGAGCTGGTACGCGTTCACCGTCTGCTGGTTGCACTTGCACTGTCGCAGCGCGACGTTGAAGTAGCCGCACGGGCACGGATTCATCGCAGCGATCAACATCACCTGGCACGGATAGGTGACGTTCTGATTCGCGCGGGCCAGGTGGACGCGGCCGTCTTCAATCGGCTGCCGCAGCACCTCGAGCACGTGCCGCCTGAACTCCGGCAGCTCGTCGAGGAAGAGCACGCCCCGGTGCGCCATCGACAGCTCGCCGGGTCGCGCCAGAGGTCCGCCGCCCACGAGACCCGCATCGGAGATCGTATGGTGCGGCGCTCGAAACGGCCGTTCGGTGACCATCGCCTGCCCTTCGCCGAGCAGCCCCATCACCGAATAGATCCGCGTGATCTCCAGCGCCTCCTCCAGCGAGAGCGCCGGCATGATCGACGGCAACCGCCGAGCGAGCATCGTCTTGCCGCTCCCCGGAGGTCCGCAGAGCAGGACGTTGTGGCCACCGGCAGCGGCGAGCTCCAGCGCGTCCTTGATCTCGTTCTGGCCGCGCACATCCAGCATGTCCGGACGCTCGCCGGGTGCGAGCGGAGGAGCGGCCTTGTCCGTGAACGGAGCAATGGGTCGTAACCCCGAGAGGTGATCCACTGCATCGCGGAGGTGCGGCACGGCGATGACGTTCAGGCCCTCGACCAGCGCGGCCTCGGCGGCGTTCTCCGCGGGCACCATGATCTCCAGAAACCCGTGCCGCTTAGCCGCAGCCGCAATCGGGAGCACGCCGCGCACGGGCTTGAGCCAGCCATCCAATGCGAGCTCGCCGACGAACAGCGTCTTCTCCAGCGCGTCCTCTTCCAGCAGCCGGGCGGAGACGAGCAGTCCCAACGCGACCGGCAGCTCGAAGGCCGCACCTTCCTTCTTCAAATCCGCGGGCGCGAGATTCACTGTCACGCGCTTCTGCGGCAGATCGAAGTCCGAATTCTTCAGCGCGGAGATGACCCGGACCTTGCTCTCCTTCGCCGCGCCGTCAGGCAAGCCGACGACATTGAAGTAGGGGAGCCCGACGGACATGTCGACCTCCACCTCGACGAGCACCGCGTCGATCCCCATCACCGCGCCTGAGCGCACCCGAGCGAGCATTCAGAGACTCCTCCCCGAACACCGCTTCGCAAGGCGTGTACCGGCGTCGCGTCACTCGGAGGAGCGAGCGACGACCAGGCTCACCTCCCGGAATCCGTCCGTCTCCGCGGAGCGGCGCGCGTGCACCATTCCTTCTCCCGAGAAGAGAGAAAGGTTCGGTGAAGCGCGGTCAGCTGCCTCGACGCGGGTGTCGCACCGCTCACCGCCACCGCAGCGCGAGGATCGTCTCCTTCGCGCCTTCCCAGCTCTTCGTCTCGAACTTCGCAAGCACGGTCCCCGCTCCCGCGAGTTCCAGGAGCCGTTCGAAAAACCCCATCGTCTGCAGCGAGGCCGCCTCTTCGGCAACCGCGCCCATCTGATACGCGATGCTGAGCGACGCCTGACCATCCGAGACGCGCCGCACCTCGAGCGCCGGATAGTCGAAGAAGCTCTGCCGCACGACTTGAAAACGCATCAGCGATTCGCGCGGATCATTCTGCGCGAGGAGCGTGGGCTGCTGGTGCACGAGCCAGTCGACCGACATCTTCCCGAACTCGCGGACGAGGTTGAGATCGCCGCCCGCGACGACGTTGAGGATGGCGAGGCCCATCCGCTCGAAC
>JBJMQN010000435.1:0-7315 GCA_045802665.1 Myxococcaceae bacterium
AGGACTCGCACACCTTCGCCATCACCCGAGCGGACCGGATGCCCAGCGACACCGGGCTGAACGCCACCGGCACCTGCTTGCTCTCGCCGGCCTCCACGACGATCGGCGCGCCGAACATCGTCGAGCTGAACTCGTCCGCGTTGTCGCCGACGACGGTCATCTGAACGGAGGCAGGGATTCCGGTCGGGTTGTGCACCGTGAGCTCCTGCATGGTGGTGGTGTTGTTGTCCACCTGCCCGAAGTCGAGCGCATCCGGGTTGATCTCCACCGTCGACTTCACGCCCACGCCGAAGATCTGGAGGTTCCGCTCGCCCGAGTCGTCGGTCTTGACCGTGATGGCGCCGGTGACGGGGCCCTCCACCGCGGGGCTGAAGACGGCGGTGAACTTCCTCACGCCGCCGGTGGGCAGGGTGAAGGGGCCGTCGAAGCCTTCGACGCGGAGGTTCGCGACGGTGGGGATGAGCTCGTTGACGACGAAGGGCGCTCGGCCGTCATTGCTGACGGTGACCTCGATGCGCGCCTCGTTCTGCAGCGCGACGGGTCCGTAGTTGAGCAACGACGGCGTTGCCACCAGCCCGCCCTTCGCCCCTTTGACCCCGCCGTCGTTGCAGCCCAGCCCGACCAGCGCGCCGATCAGCAGAAGCCCCACCGCACCGACCTGCCCCTTGCGCCCCATACCGCCGCCTCCCGTGCTACCCGTCCAAAAGCTCCGCGTCATACGGACGGGGAACCGGATTGCAGCGGCCGTGCCCAGCGCGAGGCCTTGCGAGGCGACTTCCAAACCCACGGCGGGGAAAAGCCTTTCCGCCTCGGTGTTCGCTTCTGAATCACAGGGCCCAGACCCTCCACCCGAAAAAACTTCAGGGGTGGGTGGGCGGCAGTTTCTGAAGCTCCTCGTACAAACTTGCGGCGAAGAGGACGAGCTCGGCCATCGGCGCCTCGAACCGGAACAGCGCGAGCTCCTTGCCCGGTGCGTGCGCCGCGCCCGAGGTTTCTTTCAGCCACGCGCCGAGGTCCACGCCCACCTCGACGACGAAGGCGCCTGACGCCTCGCGGCCGATCTGAAGCGTCAGCTCCTCCATCGCACCCGTTCGAAACGAGAACCCACCCCGCGTCCCGGAGGTCAGCTCGCGCAGAGCGGTCGCGAAGGCCTCCGCGTCCTGCGCTGCCACGTGCAGCACCGGGAGCTGCAGCATCGGGATGAACTCCCGGTCCCGTCGATCGAAGAACTCAATCGCGGCGGTGCCGAGGATGCGGTGCGCGGAAGAGACAGCGGTGGGCCCGCGGGAAGGGCGCTCGCGATCCACGAGCTGGAGCAGAAAGCGCAGGGACTGGTTCGTGTTGTGAAGGAGCGCCATTCCGGTAGTTTCCGAAGCCGGTGAGAACACTACTTCCGGTTCTGCTCGTCCTCAGTTGTCTGTTCGTTCCAACCGTTGCCCGAGCGCAGCAGTCCGCGACGCTGTTGCCGAAAGAATCCAGGGTCGAGCTGTCCGGTCATGATCGCTGGATCCAGTTCGCGGCGGGCGCGGCGGCGACGATCGTTGCCGTGCCGGTGGGGCTGCTGCTCGGCAGCGCGATCGGGACGACGAGCAACAACTACATCGTCGCCCTCATCCCCGCGGTGCTGATGTGGACGCTGTTGCCGCCGGTGGCAGCGACGTTGGCGGAGTGGTGGACGGGAAACCATCTGCTGCCCGGCAGCTCGCGGATCATGCCGGCGCTGCTCGTGGGCATCGGCGTCCATCTGGTCGTCGTGGTCGCCTCCATTCTGCTGTTCGGCGTGGACGCCCATTCGGTGCTGGACGTGGTGCTGCTCACCGCGGGGACGGCGCTGCTGCTCCCGACGGCGATCACGCTCTCGATGATGAAGTGGGGGCCGAAGCCGGAGAGCGCTCAGGTGACGTGGCGCGAACGGATCGGCGCGCCAAGGCTCTTCTCGCCCACCGCGGCCGTGTCTCTGGGGGTGCCGTTTTGATTCGTGCAATCACGCTGGGCGCATTGATCGTCTCGTCAGTTGCGCTGGCTCAGAACTGCCCCAGCCGCGGTTCGTGGCCGACGACGGACTGGCCTTCGAAGGTGGATCAGACGGCGGCGGCGGCGAAGGCGGAGATCGCGGCGCTCGAGGAATACATGTTCACCCTCGAGGGCAAGGACGAGGAGCGCAAGGGCATCCGCACCGACGGGCTGCTCATCGTGAAGGGTGGCGCGATCGTCTACGAGAAGTACGCGCGCGGCTGGAAGGACGACAAACGCCACATCCTCTGGTCGTGCACGAAGACGCTCTCCGGGATGATGGCGGGCATCGCGGTTCAGAAGGGCCTCGTCGACACGAGCCAGAGCATCTGCACCTACAACAAGGCTGTCCCGGAGAAGAACTGCGCCATCACGGTGGAGAACCTGCTGCAGATGGCGTCGGGGCTGGACTGGGCCGAGGAGTACGAGAACAAGGCGAACCAGGAGTCGTCGGTGCTGGCGCTGTTCTACGGAGAGGGCCAGGCGGACGGCGCGAAGTTCGTCGCGAGCCACGATCGAGCGGCGGATCCGGGCACGAAGTTCAACTACTCGACCGGCGAGAGCATGTTGCTCGTGAGCACGGTGCAGGAGGCGGTGAAGGACAAGCTCGACCCGCAGCAGTTCCCGTGGACCGAGATGTTCGACAAGGTCGGGATGAAGTCCGTGCGCTGGGAACGCGACGGGAAGAATCACTTCTACGGCGGCAGCCACAGCTACATGACGCTCCGGGACATGGCGCGGTTCGGCTACTTCATGCTGAACGACGGCTGCTGGAACGGCGAGCGGATCTTGCCCGAAGGCTGGATGGCGAATTCGACGACGCCCAATCCGGTGTGGAAGAGCAACCGCGGCGACGAGACGTGGGAGTACGGGCGGCAGATCTGGCTGAACAGGCCGCTGCCTGAGATCTCTTACGAGAAGCCGTGGAAGGATCTCCCGGACGACACGTACGGGGCCGTCGGGCACTGGGGGCAGTACATCTACGTGGTGCCGTCGCTGGATCTCGTGGTCGTGCGGATGGGCGATGACCGGGATGCGTCCGCGCTGGATGAGAATGAGATGATCAAACGGGCGATCGCCGTGGCGGGGGTGGCGCCATGAGAAAGCTCCTGCTCGTTCCGATCGTCGCGGTGCTGGCGTGCAGCGCAGGGAGGTACTCGCGAAACGATCTACAGCTCGTGACCTCGTACACCGCGAAAGAGATGTGCGCCTGCCTGTGGACCATGGAGCAGGACGAGACGTTCTGCCGCGCGTGGACCAAGGCGAAGCCCGAGGTCGCGAAGATGCGGATCGACGTCGAGAAGAAGACCGTCACGGCGGAGGCGATCACGCTCTGGGGCGCGAAGGCGCACTGGGTGAGCGATCGCGCGGGGTGCGTGCTGGATCAGTAGACGTGCGGCGAAGCAGCCAGGAAGGCTCACGCGTCGCCTCGCGGACAGTGCGCCGCGCCGCCAGACCGATGGCTGTGAAGCATCCACCTCGCAACGTGACCCGAGCGGCATTGCCGGGGGGGCCAGATGTCACGACGCGAATGGGTGGGAGCGGTCGTCGTTCTTGGATTGCTGGCCGGATGCAGCTCCTCCTCTCCGTCGGGGACGCCGACCGACAGCGCTCCGCCGGGCTCGAAGGGTCCGGACAGCGGCTTCGCATGCGCACCGACCACCTGTGGGGCGAGCCGCCGGAGCTGCGGAGACGCTGACGATGGCTGTGGTCAGACTCTGGACTGCGGAGCTTGCGGCGCTGGGACGCACTGCACCGCGGACGGCGCGTGCGCTCCGGACGACGTGAGCTCGTGCGTACCTACGACTTGCGCCGCCGCGAACGCGGGCTGCGGAACGATGCCCGATGGCTGTGGAGGCACACTTCAGTGCGGAAGCTGCGCGTCGGGCGAGGCCTGCACGAACGCTCACGTCTGCGAGCCCGTTCAGAGCGCCTGCGTTCCGAAAAGCTGCGCCGAGCTGAACCGCGAATGCGGCGCCACCGATGACGGGTGTGGTCACGCGCTCGCGTGTGGAACCTGCGCGAACGCCGGTACGTGCGACACCTCTGGCGGTTGCAACGCGCCGACGCAGGAGCATCTCTCCACTGTGTGGGCCGCGCAGGACGACGTGGCGCTCCCACCGGCGATCACGACCGCAACCGACGGCAGCATCTACCTCGCCGCGGTGGATAACGCTTCGACGGGCACCATCGTGGTCATGAAGTTCGACGGCACGGGCGGGGTGAAGTGGCGCGTCTCAGTCGGCGGCGCGGTTCAAGGTTGGCCCGACCCCATCACGAAGATTGCGACCACGGGGCTCGGCAACATCTTCGTCGCGTCGCTCGGGCAGCTCACGAAGCTCGATGCATCCGGCGCGGTGGTGTGGCAGCGGCACGTCTCGCCCGAGGCCACAGCTCTCGCCGTCGACTCGCACGGAGGCGTGGCCGTCAGCTCGCCCGGCGATTTGAACTGCTTATATGAGCGCTGCGAGACGGGACGGATCACTCAGTTCAGCTGGGATGGGAACGTCCAGTGGGAGAAGGACAACGGGACGGAGACGGATCACGCACCGTGGGAGGGGATCGCCCGGACGAGTGGTGATGCGCTCTACGCGCTCGACGGACGCGGACATCTGCTCAAGCTGGACGCGACAGGCACGCAGCTCTGGTCGCATGCCGTGAGCGGAAGTGAGCAGGTCATCTCACTGCCGAGCGGCGACGCGGTGGTCCTTGGGTACGACGGAAACGCGACACGCATCCGCTCCGACGGAACGGGCGATCTCTGGACGTACCACCCCGCAACCGAAGCGCCCGGGGTGATGGCAGCGAGCCCTCAGGGGACGATCCTGATTAGCTCAAATTTCAAGGAAGGCGGCTGCGCGTCGTTCGCGCTCCATGAGATCAGTGGAAGCGGCGCCGTGATCGCGACGAGGACGTTCCACAACGTGATGTGCCGTGAGGACGCGTTCGTGGAGACGAGCGTCGCGTTCACCCCATCCGGTGCCCCGCTCGCCGCAGGGGTCTTCAACGGCACGGTGGATTTTGGGACGGGTGCAAAGACCGCGTCCGGCGGAGCCGACGATTTCCTGCTCAGGCTGGCGCCGTAGCAGACGCGGCACGTCAGGTGCGAAGGGCACCGGACGCGCGTGCCTGCCCGCCTATTCAACGACGGTTCGAGCGCCCTTCCCAACTCTCCGCTCGCCTCCCCTCCCGGCGCCCTGACTCGCGCATGGAACGCTGCGGCATGAACCGGGTTGCGCCGATGCTCACCCTCAAAGTTGATGTTTCGTTCGAGCTCGATCACGACCGCGCATGGAACCCTCTGGTGTCGCGAATGGGGACCGCGCGGAAACGACGCGACCGTCCTGATGGTGGGAGGCGTGGGCGGCGGCTTCAGCGCCCCCGCTCGCGAGCTCTACACCCGGCTCGGTGACGCGCTCCCCTCCGAATCGATGAGCGCGCTGCACCTCCAATATCGCCACCCGCGCGAGCTCGAACAGTGCGTGTCCGACGTGCTCGAAGGGATCCGCTTCCTGAAGAATCACGGGACCGGCCGGGTGATCCTCATCGGCCACTCATTGGGCGGCGCTGTCGTCGTGAACGCCGGGCTCGCGTCGCCGGACGTGTCGGGCGTGATCGCGCTCTCGACGCAGCTGGGCGGGATGGGCGAGGTGCGGCACCTGAACGTCCCCGTCTTCTTCATCCACGGCACCGACGACGACGTGCTGCCGGCTGCCTGCTCGGTGAGCGCGTGGCGGATGGCCAGCGAACCGCGCCGGCTGGAGCTGATGGACGGCGCGGGCCACAACCTCGATGAGGCCGCGGACGAGGTGTTCGACCACGTTCACCGCTGGATCCTGGACCAGGAGGCGCCTCCGAAAGAGACGCCGATCGCCCTCCCCAGCCGAACCGCCTGAACGGAATGCGAGGCCCCGGGCGTCGCGTTACTTGTCGATGCCCCTTTTGACACTCACTGACCATCCGTCCAGTGGTAAGCCCAATCGCATGTCTGAGCCTGACGTCATCTCCATTCGGGGCGCCCGCGAGCACAACCTCAAGGACGTCTCCATCGACATCCCGAAGAAGAGGCTGGTCGTCTTCACCGGCGTCTCCGGCTCGGGAAAGTCGTCGCTCGCGTTCGACACGCTCTACGCCGAGGGCCAGCGCCGCTACGTCGAGTCGCTGTCCTCGTACGCCCGGCAGTTCCTCGGGCAGATGGAGAAGCCGAAGTACGAGACGATCCGTGGACTCTCGCCGACGATCTCGATCGAGCAGAAGGCCGCCTCCAACAACCCGCGCTCCACCGTCGGCACCGTCACCGAAGTGCACGACTACCTGCGCGTGCTCTTCTCCAACATCGGCGTGCAGCACTGCACCAACTGCGGCCGCCGCGTGGGCAAGCAGAGCGCGCAGCAGATCGTGGATGAGATCCTGAAGTTCCCGGCCGGGTCGAAGCTTCAGCTCCTCGCGCCGATCGTCACCAACCGCAAGGGCGAGCACAAGGATCTGCTGCAGGACGCGCAGAAGCGCGGCTTCGTGCGTGCACGCGTGGACGGCAAAGTCCGTGGCCTCGAGGAGAAGATCGACCTCGACAAGAAGAGCAAGCACGACATCGCGATCGTCGTGGACCGCCTCGTGCTGAAGCCGGACATGAAGGCGCGGCTGACGGACTCAGTGGAGACGGCGCTCCGCGAGGGCAAGGGCATCCTCATCGTCACCGACGAGCACGCGGACGCGAAGAGCGATCGCGTGATGTCCGAGCTCAACGCATGCCACCACTGCGGCCTGTCCTTCGGCGAGCTCACCCCCGCGAGCTTCTCGTTCAACAACCCGCTGGGCATGTGCCAGGAGTGCAACGGGCTCGGGACGAAGCCGGAGATGGATCCGGATCTGATCGTGCCGGATCAGCTGCGGACGATCCGCGAAGGCGCGGTGGAGCCGTGGGCCACCGGTGTCGCTCGGGGCGAGGGCTGGACGGCGGACTTCGTCGAGGCGATCGGCAAGGCGTTCAAGGTGGACCTCGACAAGCCGTGGAAGGACCTCTCCGCGCGCGAGCAGAAGGTCATCATGTACGGCACCGAGGGGAAGGAGTTCACGGTCTCCTACGGCGACGGCGGCAAGTGGCGGATGGAGTGGGAGGGGATGGTCAACAAGCTCATGCGTGGCTTCAAGAACACGGAGAGCGAGGCCATGCGCCGCTACTACATGAAGTTCTTCTCCGACAAACCGTGCCCCACCTGCGGCGGTGAACGGCTCAAGCCCGAATCGCGAGCGGTGAAGGTCCACGGCAAGTCCATCGTGCAGCTCTCGCAGCTCACGATCG
>JBJMQN010000436.1:0-8180 GCA_045802665.1 Myxococcaceae bacterium
GATCCCCCGGCCCCAACGATCGATGGGGTTCAACGTGTCCTCGAGCCCGTTGCGATCGCACCAACGGCAATTCGGCGGAGCGAGCTGCTTCTTGAACACGTACTCCGTGCTGAGCCACGCGGCCGCTCCGACACCCGTCGCCACTGAATCGCCCACGAGGTGAAACTTCAGCGGATGAACGTTGGGCGCGGAGGCGGTGATCGCCAGGACGAGCAGCGAGGAAGCAAGCACGCGCGGAACCTATCAGAGGGCCTGCTTCATCAATGTCGGACCCGTCCGCTAGGGTGCTGATCAAATGGGCGGGAACGGTCGGCGGATAGCAGTCTTTCCGGACAGCGAGCGTGTCGAGGAAGCGCTCTGTCATGCCGCCGAGACCTCGCCTTTCGTCAACGCGTCCGGCTTTCTCACCTTCAGCCAGCTGCTCGAAAAGTTCGAGCCCGCGAAGCGGTTAGGCCGCCGTCCCGTGTCCGCGCTCGCGGCTCGCGTGCTGGTCCACTCGGCCGCGGCGAAGTTGGGTGGCGGGCCGTTCAAATCATTCATCCACGAGCCGGCCTTCGCACGCGCCGCGTTGGATCTCTTCTTCGATCTCAAATCAGGTCTGCTGCCGCCGCTCGGCTTCAAGAGCGCGGTCGAGTCGCTGCCGCAAGGCCGCCAACCCCGAGCGCGCTACCTCTCCCGGCTCTTCGACGCGTATGAGTCGGCCCTCGCCGAGCACCAGCTCGCGGACCGCGAAGATCTTGTCGCCGCCGTGCTGCGCGCGCTGCGCGAGGACGGGCTGCCGCGCTCGTTCTCGGACGTCACCCGCATCGAGCTGAACGGCCTCTACGACTTTCCCCCGCTGCGGCGAGAGCTGCTGGTGGCGCTCGCGGAGGCATGCGATCGCGCGAAGGTGACACTCGCCATCGAGCTGCCCGGAGGCGGCGGCCCGGGCGTCGACGCGGCGCTCGTTCCGATTCATCAGGAGTTCGAAAAGCGAGCGCAGGAGCTCCGGACGATCGAGCTCTCGCAGACCGATCACAAGGCGCTGGGAAGACCGCTGGCGCCGCTCGGCAAGCTGCTCTTCGACGCGAAACCCGACGCAGCGGACATCCCAGGCGGCGCGTTGGAGCTCCGCAGCGCAGCCACGTCCCGCGACGAGGCGCGGCTGATCGCGCGCAAGGCCCGCGAGGCGATTGCAGAGGGAATCCCGCCCGAGCAGATCGCCATCGCGTACCGCGATCTCGCCGAGGAGGCTGAGGCGTTGGAGGAGGCGCTGGAGGAGCTCGGCGTTCGCGCGAGGCTTCGCCGAGGTGCGCCGCTCGTCTCCACGCCCGCGGGCAGGACCGCGCTGGAGCTCGCGCTTCTGGTGGACGATGGCTTCCCGGCGGATCGCGTCGCGCGGCTGCTCGGCGGAAGGTACCTGCCGAGGCTTGGTCACGACGGCTCCGCCTCGGTGGCGAGGGTGCTCGCGGAGGCCTCCGTCCGCGACAATCGCCTCGGCAGCGACGGAAAGCGCGGCGGTTACGACGTGCGGCTCTCCGCTCTGGCCGAACGGCTCGCGGGGCGGAACCTGACGGGCCGGGCGGACGATGCGCGAACCGTCCGCGAACGTTGCCTGGAGCTCATCAAGATCTGCAGCCGCATCCCCACCGAAGGAAAGGCCGGGGAGCTTTTGGAGAAGTGGTGGTCCGCTGTGGAGACGCTGGGCATCCCGGATGCGACGCGCACGCCGGAGCCGAGAGCGGACGAGAGCAGCACCTATGGCCGAGGCGTGCTGCGAATGCTCGCGCGCGATCAGGCCGCGACCGAATCCCTCTCCGAGCTCGTGACCGAGTTCTCGGAGGCGTTGAAGCTCACGGGGGCCTCGCAGACGCGTATCTCGCGGCGAACGTTCCATCGCTGGCTGCACGACGCCGCCTCCGACTTCAACCTCGCGCCGCGCGGACCCAGAGGTGGCGCGGTCCGCATCCTCGACCTCCGCGAGCTGCCGCGCCGCTGCTTCGATCGCGTGTTCATCGGCGGCGCCACGGATGGACGGCTGCCCGGACGCGTCGCGCCTCATCCGCTGCTGCCGGACGAAGACCGCGCGCTCATCAACAAGCACCAGCGCCGGGAAGTCTTCCGCCTGAGCTCCGGCGACCAGGACGGACGAGCGCCCTGGCGCCTCGCGGAGGATCGGCTGCTGTTCTTCCTCGGGCTCGCCGCCGCGTCAGGGAAGGTTCAGGTGAGCTGGCCGCGCGAGACCGACGGCCGCGAGCAGATCGTCTCGCCGTTCGTGGATGAGCTCGCGCGCCGCACGCGTCTGGAGCTTCAGCACGAGCCGCTTCGACCGGTCCCTGCGCTCGACGAAGTGGGGAACGAAGCGCAGCTCCGTGAACGGCTCGCCCTCGAGGTGCTCGCGCCCTCATCGCTGCGGGTCAGCACGCCGGAGCCCGGCGCGAAGAGCCTCCGGGAAAGTCTCGGCAGCGAGGTGTGGTTCAGCGAGGCCCGGGCGCTCTCCCGAGTGGAAGAAGAGCGGCTCGCGTTCTTCTCCAACCCCGATGCTGAGCCCGGTCCCTACACGGGCGCGGTGCGAGACGAGGACCTTCAGCCGGCGATCCGGACCCTCTTCCGCTACGGCCCCGAGAAGCCGCTGGCGGCGACGACGCTGGAGCGCTTCGGCAACTGCGCGTTTCAGGGCTTCCTCGCCTCGGTGCTCAAGCTGGAGGAGCCGGACGAACCCGGCGAAGAGCAGGATCGGGCGGGGCAGGGCGCGTTCTGGCACGCGGTGCTGGAGCAGCTCTTCCCCGCGCTGCGCGATGCCAACCTGCTCGAGAAACGCGCGGACGAGATCCCCGACGAGCTCATCGACGCGGCGCTCCAGAAAGCGGTGGAGCGATCCGAGAAGCGGCATCATGTCGGACATCCCGCTCTGTGGAAGCTGTCACACGAACGCGCCCGGGCGATGGTCCGCCGGCTGCTGTCGATGGAGCACCGCGGGCTGCCGTTCGAAGACCACGTGCCCAGCGCCACCGAGCTCAAGTTCGGAAAGAAAGACTCGCCCGAACCGTGGCGCGAGATCGTCATCCCGGCGGGCGAGGGCGAGGAGCCCATCCACCTCGAAGGTTCGATCGATCGCGTCGACACCTCGCCGAAGGGAACGGGGATCGTCGACTACAAGTCCTCGGGCCTGAAGGAGAAGAAGTTCGACAAGTTGCTCACGGCCGAGTTCCAGCTCCCCATCTATCTGTATGCCGCGAAGGTCGCAGGGAAGTCCGATGCCGTCGCGGCGGCCTGGCTGTCGCTCAAGGACGGAGAGGCGAAGCCGCTGGTGCCGATGATCGAGAAGGCGCAGCCGTTCGCGCACTTCCTCGAGACGACACCTGAGGTCCGCGCCCGCGCCAGAGAGCTTGGGCAGAAGAACCTCGCCAACGCAGTGCACGAGCTGGTGGGAAGTCTTCGCAAGGGTCAGTTCGCGATCCGGCCTCAGGACTGCGAGTACTGCTCGTTCCGCGCGGTCTGCCGCATCAGCGACCGGCGCTCGGCAGAGGACGACGAGGTCTCGACATGAGACAGCTCTCTCTGCTCGAGCCGAGACAGACGAAGCTGGAGACGCCGCTCGCGCTGGAGCGCAACGTCGCCCTGATGGCGGGCGCCGGCGCCGGCAAGACGTACAGCCTCGTGACGATCTGCCTGCACCTGCTCACCGGCGCGAGATCCCGCCCCGCGGTTCGGACGTCGCAGCTGTATCTGATGACGTTCACGGACAAGGCCGCCGGCGAGCTCCGGGATCGGCTCCGCCGCCGGATGGACGATCTCGCGAGCGGTCGGAGCGGCGAGCCCGAGACGCTGCTGAAGGAATCCTTCGCGAAGCTCGAGCGGCCATACCCCACCCGCGACGAGTGGCGCCGGCTGAGAGACGATCTCGGCGCCGCGTTCATCGGCACCTTCCACTCGCTCTGCGTTCAGCTCCTGCGGCGAGCCCCTCCGGGTTTCGGCGTGGACCCGGCCTTCGAGCTGCTCGACGAACGCGAAGCCGCAGCCCTCATTCACGACGTCGCTGAACGCGTGGTGCTGGCCGCCATCGAAGCGGGCGATCCCCATCTGTCCGATCTCTGCCGCGAGCTCAACTTCTCCGGAGCGGGACGGGCGCTGGGTCTCGTGGATCTGCTCACCGAAAAGTTCGCGAAGATCCGCGAGGAGGGCGTGGACCCGGCCCAGGTGGCGATCACGGACGGACGTCAGGCGAGGCGCGAGTTCGATCAGGCGCTGGCCTCGATGAATGTGGCGCTGCAGGAAGCGCGCGCGGGCGAGGCGCGGAAGAAGACCAACTGGGGTCCGACGCTGGAAGACGTCGCCCGCGTGTTGCCGAAGCTCACGTTCGAGAACTTCCATGAGCCACGCGGCTATCCGGCGCTGCGTCAAGCGTTTGGCCACCTCGGCGTGCCGGGAAAGGGCGACAACAAGGAAGCGATCAAGGCGCTGAAGTACGGCTGCCTCGGTCCCAAGGACAGCGGCGTCATCGGGTTGAACGCGCTCCACGCTACCTGCACGGTCGAAGCCTACGAGAACGCGTTCCGGACGCTCCTCTGTGAGCTGCGCGATCGCCACCGCGAGGAGCTGGACCGGCGGACGGTCCTGGACTTCTCAGAGCTGCTCATCCGCACGCGCGACCTGCTCCGCGATCAACCGATGGTCCGGCGCGAAGTTCAGGGCAGGGTGGGTGCGCTGCTGGTGGACGAGTTCCAGGACACGAACCGGCTGCAGCTCGAGATCGTGACCATGCTCTCGGAAGAGCGCGCAGGCGCGGCGCGAGAGCTCCACTCCAGCGAGGAGATCCTCTCGCTCCCGCTCGAGCCCGCATTCCTCTGCGCGGTGGGCGATCGCAAGCAGTCCATCTACGAGTTCCGCGGCGCGGACGTCTCGGTGTTCGAGCTGCTCGCGAAACAGATCGAACGCGGGGGCGGCACGCGCGCATTCCTCAAGACCAACCACCGCTCTTCGCCGTCGCTGCTCCGGTTCTTCAACAGCACCTTCGCGGACGTGATGCACGGGAAGGACGACGCGCGCGACTACGAGGTCGTCTACGCGCCGCAGGAGGACGACCTCCTCGCGTGGCGGAAGATCGAAGCCAACGGGCCGCCGGTGGAACGCCTCACTTTCGATCCGCCAGACGACACGCACGAGGCCCGGCTCGCGGAGGCGGACTTTCTCGCGCGGCGGATCAAGGCGCTGCTCTCGGAAGACGCGCCGAAGTTGGTGGTGAGCCGCGACGAAACCGCTCGCAGGCCGCGCGGCGGGGACATTGCGCTCCTGTTCCGAGCGTTCACGCAGCTCGAGACGTACCGCCAGGCGCTCATCCGTCACGGCATCCCGCATCGCGTGGTGGGAGGTCGCGGGTTCTATGCCGCGCAGGAAGTGCTGGACCTCGCCTCGCTGCTGAAGCTCGTGGCGGATCCGCACGACCTCACCGCGCTCACGGCCGTCCTGCGCTCGCCGCTGGTCGGCCTCACCGATTCCAACGTGTTCCGCCTCTCCGGCGCGCCCGAGTCACGCCTCTCGCTTCGCCGGGTGGCGGACCTGAGCAACCCCGCGCGGCCACACCTCTCCGACGACGAGCGCACTCGCCTCGACCGCTTCCTTCAGGTCCACAAGAAGCTCCGCCGCGAACGCGACCGCCTCGGGCTCAGGCTCCTGCTCAAAGTCGCGCTGGATGAGCTCGGCTATCGGACGGCGATCGCCGGCACCTCGTTCGGCGAACAGGCGTTGGCGAACCTCGACAAGCTGAGCGAGCTCGCGGGCCGCTGGGACGAAGACGGCCTCGGGGATTGCGAAGCGTTCGCGCGCGAGCTGCTCGGCCCGGCTCAGACCGATCCTCGCGAGGAGCAGGCGGACACGCTGGACTCGTCCGATCCGCGCGCCGTCCAGCTGCTCACCATCCACCGCGCCAAGGGCCTCGAATGGCCCATCGTGATCGTCCCCGACCTCGCCGCGAAGAAACAGAACACGGCCGGAAACGTGCTCTACGATCGAAGGCTCGGGCTCGCGCTCAAACCGCTGTTGCCGGATGGCGGGCTCGTGGACAGCCCTCGCACGAAGACCATCCGCCGGGAGCTCGCGCGGCGTGAAGACGCGCAGTCGCAGCGGCTCCTCTACGTCGCCCTCACCCGAGCGCGCGATCGGCTGATCCTCTCCGGCGTCCGCAACCGCCCCGACGGATGGCGCAAATCGCTGGACCAGATCATCGACGGACGCGGAGCGCAGACACTGGGCGTCGCGGAGCTCCGCCCAGAGCAGCTCCCGGAGCCGAGGCCTCCGAGCGAACGCGACCACGCCGCGGACCTCTCCGTGCTCCGGGCGAAGATCGAACGGGCGCGGCGCCCACTGACTCCCGCACCGGCCTCGGTCGTTTTCCCGGTCACCCAGCTGCAGGACTTCGTGCGGTGTCCGCGCCGGTATCTCTATCTGCACCAGATCGGCCTCTCCGAGGCGCCGATGGTGCTCGAGCTCGCGCCGGAGGACGCGCAAGAGGGCGCGGAGGTCTCGGCGATGGATCCGCGGATGCGCGGAACGCTCGCGCACAGATTGCTGGAGAAGGTGGACTGGGCGCTGGTCCCCAAAGCCGGGCAGAAGCTGCGCGATCACCTGCGTGAGCTGCTCGTGGCGGAAGGCATCGCGAAGGAGAGCCGCGAGGCGGTCGCGCTGGTGGCGGACGTCGAGGCGTTCCTCGGCACCGCGTTCTGCAAGCGGCTGGCGAAGCTGGGGGTGGCGAAGCTTCACCGCGAGCTTCCGTTCCTCTTGCGCCTTGGCGGTGAGGGGTCGCTCGCGGTGCACCTCCGCGGCCAGATCGATCTCCTCGTCGAAGACGAAGACGGCGGCGCGACGGTCGTGGACTACAAGTTCGCGGAGGCCCCGGAGGACGTCTTCGGGACCTATGGGTTTCAGCTCGACTGCTACGCACTCGCGGCGAAGCACTTCGTGCAGGACGGCGTGGCGATCCGCACCGGCCTCGCGTTCCTCAAAGGCGGCCCCCGCGAACCCGATTTCCGCGAAGTGCCCTCCGCCGAGCAGCTCTCCGCTCTCGAGTCGAACCTCGTCCAGCACGGGCGGACGCTGCTCGAAGCCAGTCAGAGCGGCGCGTGGGCGGGCATCGAACGCAAGCGCTGTCAGGCACTCCGCTGCGGCTACCAGTATCGCTGTCACCCCGGCGCGGCTGGGCTATAAGCCGCCGCCGCATGCCGAATGTCGTCGTCGTTGGAGCGCAGTGGGGAGACGAAGGGAAGGGGAAGGTCGTCGACCTCCTGACCGAGCACGCCCAGGTGGTCGTGCGCTTCCAGGGCGGCAACAACGCCGGCCACACGCTGGTCGTCGGCGGTCAGAAGACGGTCCTTCACCTCATCCCCTCCGGAATCCTTCACCCGGGGAAGACCTGCGTCATCGGCAACGGCGTCGTCGTGGACCCGTCGGTGCTCTGGAAAGAGATCGACGCGCTCAAGGCGCGCGGGATGCTGAAGGACGACGCGCAGCTGCTCATCTCCGAGAACGCCGCGGTGATCTGCCCGTGGCACAAGCTCGTGGACACCTTCCGCGAGAAAGCGCGCGGCGGCTCGCCCATCGGCACCACGGGCCGCGGCATCGGGCCTGCGTACGAGGACAAGGTCGCGCGGCGCGGAATCCGGATGCGCGATCTGCTCCACGCGGAACGGCTCACGAGGAAGGTCAAAGAGCGGCTGCCGTGGGTGATGGAAGAGCTCAGGGGCCTCGCCGCGCACGCGAAGGAAGCGGCGCCGGTGCTGGAAGAAGGCCAGATCATCTCGGAGCTCCTCGGCTTCGGCGAGAAGCTGAAGGTCTACGTCGGTGACGCATCGCTGTTCCTCTCCGCGCAGATTGGCCGTGGCTCTCGCATCCTGTTCGAAGGCGCGCAGGGCACGCTGCTGGATGTGGATCACGGCACCTATCCGTTCGTCACCTCGTCGAACACGGTGGCGGGCAATGCCTCTACCGGCTCGGGCATTGGCCCCACCGCGATCGACAAGGTGATGGGCATCAGCAAGGCGTACACCACGCGCGTGGGCGGCGGCCCGTTCCCGACCGAGCTTACCGATGAGACCGGTGAACGGCTTCGGAAGATCGGCGACGAGTTCGGCGCGACGACCGGACGGCCGCGCCGCTGCGGCTGGCTGGATGGTGTGGTGCTCCGCTACGCCGTCCGCGTGAATGGC
>JBJMQN010000437.1:0-4237 GCA_045802665.1 Myxococcaceae bacterium
ACACAAAAACAAAACACGACCCACATCCGAACAGGCGAGGTTCAGCGAATACCCCTGCCCCACCACCGCGTTCGGCAGCGTCGTGGTCGAGATGGACGGCGGAGGGTTGCCGTAGATCTTCGCGCTGAAGGTCGCCGAGGCGAGCGCGCCGTTGCCATCGCGCGCGCCGAGGACGACGGTGAAGGGACCCGCAGCGGTCGGCGTGCCGGAGATCGCACCGGTAGCCGCATCCAGAGAAAGGCCCGCGGGCAGCACGCCGCTCACGACTTCGAACGTCACTGGCGCCTTGCCGCCCTGAGCCTGCAGGGTCTGCTGATACACCTTGCCCACGTTCCCGTCTGGCAGGGTCTGCGTGACGAACGTCAGCGCCTGCGAGACGACGAGCGTAAACGTGCGCGTCCCCGTGGCGCCGTTCTTGTCCGTAGCGGTGAGCGTGAATGTGCTGCTCCCCGCGAGCGCGGGCTTGCCGGAGAGCTTGAGCGATGGCGCGTCGAAGGTGACGCCGCCCGGCATCTCGCCGGACGTCATAGCCACAGTGACTGGAGCTTTACCGCCCGCGATGACGATGTCTGCCGCGTAGTCTGCGCCAGCGGTCGCGCCCGGGAGCGCCGCCGCGGTGGTGAAGCTCGGGGCCGGGAAGATCTTGAGCGGATAGGTCCCGGTGGCGGTCTGGTTCGCGCCGTCCGTGACCGAGACGACGATGGAAAAATCGCCGTCCGCAGTGGGAGTTCCGGAGAGCGTGCCGTCGGTGGCAAGCGACAACCCCGCGGGGAGCCCGGTCGCGGTGTGGCTGAGCGGATCCTTACCGCCGGTCGCGTTCAGCTTCGCGGCGTACGCAGCGCCAACGGTTCCATCCGCGAGCACGGCGGTGGAGAGGTCAATCGCGGGAGGCGGCTGAGTCTTCGGCGCACTCGGCTGGCCACAGCCGGCAAGAACCAACAACAGCGCACACGACGACAGCGCGAGCGAGCGAAGCTGCGAAACCATGCGGTACTCCCCCTGATGCATCCGCCGCCGGGAGAGGACGGCAGCGGGCGGCAGGCTTGTACCGAATGCGCAGCCCGGAAAACTAGGGGGGCCTGCAATTTCGCACGAACGTGGGGCCCGCCTGTCGCGAGCGGGTTTCGCCCCTCCGTTACGCGAACAGCTCAGGCAGGTCGCCTGTGACCTCACCCAGCGAGTTGCCCGAGTAGCCTGCGGCCTTCATCGCGCTGACGATCACGTTCGCCGGATGCTTCCCGGTGGCGACGATGTGCTTGCCGGGCTTCAGCCCGCCCGCTCGACCCGCGCAGAGCGCGATCATTCTCTCCGTGCTGTGTGAGCTGTACTGCTTGCCGGAGCTCGGGTCGTAACCGTGGCCGCCCTCGAAGAGGAACACGAGCGCGGTGTTGTCGAGCATCGTCCCCGACCCTTCCGCGGTCCCCTTCAGCTTGTTGATCAAGTACGCCCAGTGCTTCATGTGCCACGCGTGCGCCTGCGCCATGCCCGCGGTGCCGGCCCCGGAATGCCCGATCTCGTGCAGGTCGTTCGGGATCCCGATCGGCTGGTACATGCTCATGTGCGACTGGAACATCGTGTACTGCAGCGACGCCACGCGCGTGAGATCGCACGCCATCGCCATGTGGATGAGATCCGCGAACACCTGCGCTCGCTGATCCTCTCCGCTGTAGCCGAGGTTCTGGTCGTACGTGTCGCCCTGATTTCCGCCGAGCGCCGGATCCGCACCCGGATCCGAAGGCGGCTGGCAGATGCCGCTCTGCACGGGCGGGATCGCGTCGATGCGCGTCTCGAGATCGCGCAGCTCATCGAGATGCCGCTGAATGCGAACCTGATCCGCCTTGCCGAGCTTCGGGATCAGCGTCTGCGTGTCGCCCTTCACGAGATCCACGACCGACTTGCGCATCCGGAGCTGACGGTTCGCGGCCGCGGCGGCAGCGGGATCCACGTTCGGCGGCGTGAAGCTTCCGAAGAGCTGCTGATACGCCTGACGCGGGCTGACCACCGGCTGAATCTGCTGCGGATTTCCCTGCGCGTCCGCCTTGTACGAAATGGATTCGCGGCCGTACGGGGCGGAGACCTGGAGGTACCACTCGGCCTGAACGCGATAGATGAGCGACGGGAAGGTCGTGTTGCCCGCGATCTCCTTCGCGATGACCTGATCGGACGTGACGCCGCGCGAGTACGTGTTGTCGTCTGCTCGCACGCCGGAGAGCAGCGGCGACAGCGACGACACGTGAAAATCATCCCGAGCGCCACCCGCCGGCACCGTCGTCCCGCCCACGTCGTACGGCCGCGGGATCGACAGGTCCGAGATGATGCTGACGTCGTCCTTCACGCTCTGCAGCGGCTGCGTGCCGGTCTTGAGATCGTAGTTCGGACCCACCGTCGTCGGCGCGAAGACGTTGTGGACCGGATCGCCGTCAGCGCCCATGGACTGGCCGCCGAAGCACACGATGTACCTGCGCGGAGTCACCGCCTGCGCCAGCGCCTCCCGCCCATCCATCATCGCCTCCAGCAGCGGAAGCGCCATCGCGATGCCACCGGCGCCTTTGAGCAGCGTGCGTCTCGAGAGCTTGATGCGAGCCATGGCGATTACTCCTGCTGCCGATACGCGAAGGTGTTGTCGGTGACGAAGTCCACGAGGAGCTGATCGAACGCGCGGTTCTGTCCCTTGAACTCGTCCGTCAGCTTCTCCAGCAGCGCCGTGTCCGCTATTGCCTCTCTGCGGCCCATCGCGAAGCGGTACACCTGCTTCACGACGCAGCCTTCGAGCTGACCGGAGTTCATCAGCAGATCCGCGAGCCCGGCGGGCCCGTTGAAGTCGCCCATCCCCGACACGGTGCCGTTGCCGTCGATGCCGCACTGCGGGAGCGCTGCTTCAGAAGTGCGGAAGCGGCCCGCGTTGTCGTACTGCTCGAGGCCGAAGCCGATGGGGTCCATCATCCCGTGGCAGGAGGCGCAGGAGCCCACGTTCGCGTGCGCGATGTAGCGATCCTTCTTGCACTGCGACGAGCTCGAGGTCGGCGGAACATCGACGTTCACCGTCGGAGGAGGCGGCGGGATCTCCATGCAGAGCAGGCGGTTTCGAACCCACTTGCCGCGCAGCGTGGGCGAGGTGTCTGAGAACTTCGTGCCCTGCGAGAGCACCGCGCCCTGGCTCAGGATGCCCTTGCGCCCCGAGGCCCCGTAGCTCACCCACGAGCCGTTCGGGTCCGTCGGCTGCGGCAGCCCGTAGTGCGTGGCGAGCATGGGCGTCAGGAACGTTTCAGGGCTCTTGAAGAGCTCGAGGTAGTCCGCCTTCTCGTCGAACACGATGCGATCCACGAGCGCATCCGACTCCGACTTGAGCGCCGCGGTCAGATCCTGCGGATGCGGCAGCTGGTGATAGCCGAGCCAGAGCGCATGAAACCTGTTCACCCGAGCGCGCGCCTTCGGATCCGCCACCAGCTTCTGCGCGGCGTCCCGGATCTGATCCGTCGTCGCCAGCTGACCCGCTTCCGCCTGCGCGATGAGCCAGTCCGGCGGCGTGCTGCCCCAGAGGAAGTACGAGAGCCGCGTGGCGATCTCGTAGCCGTTCAGCGCGTCGACGCCCGGCTTCTCCGCGACGGGCGTGCCGATCTCGATGCGGTAGAGGAACTCGGGCTCCTGAAGGATCGCTCGGATGACGAGCTCGATGCCGGTGTTGAAGTCGTTCGTCTCCGCCGCGTAGCTCTGCAGCGTGAGGAAGCGCGCAACCTCGTCATCGGTCAGCGGACGGCGAAGCGCTCGGCGGCCGAAGGTCTTGATGAACTTGGTGAGGCACGCGGCGTCGGTGGGGCTCTGCGGCGTGCACTGGAGCAGGTAGTCCAGCTTCGCGGGGCTCGCGAGGAGGCGGGTCGCGGCGTCCTGCGCGAGCTGCTCGGCGGCGGAGATGAGCGTGCTGGAGGCGGTCTGCGTACGGTAGTCGTTGTCGAACGGATCCGTCACATCTTCAGGCAGCTGCTGAAAGCCACCCTGCGTGTCGTCGCCGAGGAGATCCTTCAGGGTCGCGTCGTACTCGAGGCGGGTGAGCCGGCGAGCGCCGGAGACACCGACCACAGCGTCCGCCGGAAGCTCCACCTGGTTGGGCTTGTCGCTCTTGCTGAGCGGCTGGAAATCCGCGAGCCCCTGGCAGCCGGCCAGTGCCGCTGCGATTGCCACGATGAGTGCGCCACGGGTGAGGGATCGCATGGGGGGTTCGCCTCCAGCACGGGACAGG
>JBJMQN010000438.1:0-5422 GCA_045802665.1 Myxococcaceae bacterium
GCCGGTGCCGAAGATGGTGCACGACTGGCCGCTCACCAGGCGCTGGCTGAAGATCGCCACCACGCCCGCCTCGCCGTGCGGGTTCTGCCGCGGGCCGTAGACGTTCGCGTACCGGAGCGCCACGTAGTTCAGGCCGTACTGCGCCTTGTAGTAGCCGAGGTACAGCTCGCCGGAAGCCTTCGAGACTCCGTACGGGGAGACCGGGCGCGTCGGATGCGACTCATCCGCGGGGAACTTGTCCTGCTCGCCGTAGATCGCACCACCCGTCGAGCTGAAGATGACCTTCTTCACCCCGGACTGACGCGCGGCTTCCAGCAGATTCAAAAACCCGAGAATGTTCGCCTCGGCGTCGAAGCGCGGATCCTCCACCGACTTCCGCACGTCCATCTGCGCGGCGAGGTGGCAGATCACCTCCGGGCGCTCCTTCTTGATGAACTCGTGCGCGTCCGTGGTTCGGATGTCGAGCTGTGCGAGCCGGACCTTCGGATCCAGGTTCTCCTTCTTGCCCGACGACATGTTGTCGAGCGCGATCACCTCGTGCCCATTCTTCAGGAACACGTCGGTGACGTGCGAACCAATGAACCCCGCTCCGCCAGTGACCAGAACCTTCACAGCGCCTCCACAGACTTCCGGAAAATGAACTGAGCGAACCTAGGAACGGGGTCCCTTGCCGGCAACCTGCTTGAAGTACTCGATGGTGCGTTTCAGACCGTCTTCCAGCGAGACCCTCGGCTCCCACCCCAGCACCTGTTTCGCCTTGGTGATGTCCGGCTTGCGCTGCTTCGGATCCCCCTGTGGGAACGGCTTGTGGATGATCTTGCCGCCGCCGCCCGCCGCTTTCCGCACCGCCTCCGCGAACTCCAGCACCGTCATCTCCCGCGGGTTTCCGATGTTCACCGGATCCATGCAGTCAGACAGCACCAGCCGCAGAATCCCGTCCACGAGGTCATCCACGTAGCAGAACGACCGCGTCTGCTTGCCGTCGCCGAAGACCGTGAAGTCCTCACCGTTGAGGGCCTGCGCGATGAATGCCGGGACCACTCGGCCGTCTTCGAGGCGCATCCGTGGACCGTACGTGTTGAAGATCCGCACGATGCGAACGGACGCGCCGCGGGATCTCCGGAACGAACAGACCAGCGCCTCGGCGTAGCGCTTGGCCTCGTCGTAGACCGCCCTGGGTCCGGTGGAGTCCACGTTGCCGAGATAATCCTCGCGCTGCGGGTGCACGAGCGGATCGCCGTAGATCTCGGACGTGCTCGCCTGAAGGAACGTGGCCTTGTTCTTCTCCGCGAGCCACAGCCCGTTCTCGGTGCCAAGGCTCCCCACCCGCATCGTCTCCAGCGGGAGCTGGTGGTAGTCGATGGGCGAGGCCGGCGACGCCATGTTCAGCACGTAGTCCAGCGGATCCATGTACGGGATCGGGTTCGTGATGTCGTGGTGCAGGAGCGAGAAGCCCTTGCGATCGCGAAGGTGCGCAACGTTCGCGTCGCGCCCGGTGATGTTGTTGTCGATCGCGACGACGGTGCTTGCCCCGTCGTTCAACAGCCGTTCGCAGAGGTGGGAGCCCAGAAAGCCGGTTCCACCGAGCACGGCGACTCGTTTGCCTTGAAAGGAAGCCACGGTGCGCGGCGCTCTAGCGCGCAATCACGTGCCTCACAAGCGGGTGCGCTCAGCTCAGCTCGTCGAACGTCGCCTGTCCCGGGAGCAGGCCCTTGTACTTCTCGAGGACGAGGTCGATGCCCTGCCGGATGTATTCGGCGACGGGGACCTTGGTCTTCTGGTTGAGCAGCTTCAGCGCCTCGTTTTGCTCGGGCGTGATGTAGATCGTCGTGCTGATCTTTTTCCGAGCCATCGGTGTATGTGACGCTATAGCGACGTATGTGGCCGGTCAAAAAACGCCCCGCCCCCACGGTTCGAGGCAGGTAGAGAAAGGTCCGATGCGGACAATCGCAACCACGCTCTTCGCGGCTCTGATGCTGACCGCGTGCGGCACCACGAAGTCGAACGAGAAGTCCGACGGCAGCGCCGCCGCCGACGAGGGCAACGGCGAGAAGCTCGCGGAGAACATCCGGCAGACGAAGTCCGGCAACGAGAAGGTCACCGAGTACGACCTGAACCGCGACGGCAAGCCCGACGTGTTCGTCTACACCGCTCCGGCGAAGACCGAGGACGGCAAGGACTACGACAAGCTCGTCCGCAAGGACCTCGACATCAACTGGGACGGCCGCGTCGACATCTCCCGCACCTACGGCGACAACGAGCAGGTCGAGACGGAGAAGATCGACCTCGACTTCGACGGCAAGGTGGATCAGGTCAACTACTACGAGAAGGGCATCATCGTCCGGAAGGAGCGCGACGTCGGCTACACCGGCAAGCCCAACACGTGGATCTTCTACGAGAAGGGGAAGATCGTCCGCAAAGAGCGCGACGCCAACGGCGACGGCAAGGTGGACTACTGGGAGTACTGGGAGAACGGCGAGGTCGATCGCGTCGGTGAGGATCTCGACGGCGACGGCAACGTGGATCGCTGGACGAAGAACCCGAACAACGCCTCTGAAGGCTGAAGGGGCGTCTAGTTCCCGGTCACGATCGCTTCGAGGTTCGTCTCGCGCTTGAAGTCCGCGAGGTAGCGCGCCGCCGCGTCCTTCGTCGGGAAGCTGCCCATCCGCACGCGGTACCAGGTGCCGCGGCCCGGGATCTGCGCCTCCACGATGAACGGCGCGTAGCCCTGATCCTTCATCTTCGCGGCGAACTTCACCGCCTCTTCCTTCGTCTGCGTCGCCGAGAGCTGCAGCGTGAACTTGCCGTTCGGCACCGCTTCGGCTGGGGGCGTCGCGGTCTTCTTCTGCGCGTTGGCGAACGCCTCTTTCAGGCCGCCATCGTGCGTGCGCGCGGTCGTCTCTTCATCCTTCACCGGAGACTCGGCCAGCTTCGACGGCTCCTCCTCGGCGACCTTTTCTTCCGGCTTCTTCTCGGGCAAAGGCTGCGCGACGACGACTTCAGCCTTCTTCTGCGGAGGCGGCGTGACTTCGCGGACCGGCTCCGGCGACTTCTTGGTGAGCTCGTCCTGGAACGTGAGCGGCGAGTCCTTGTGGACCTCGTCCATCACCGCGGCCTGCTTGTCGAGCGCGGTGAGAAGATCCGGCGCCGCCGCCGTCTGCTGATTCGTCGCGAGCTTCTTGCCGACGACGACACCGAGCACGAACACGGCCCCGAGGACGACGAGCCCCGCGATGAGCAGGCTCACGATCTGGCGGTTATCGAGCGACAGATCGAACTTCTCTTTCATCCGGTGCGAATCGCGCATGGGCCTTTTTTTGAGCGCTTCAGAGGTGTAGCGGCGCCTCGAATCAAGGTATGCGGCACCGGATCCTCGGTCAAATTCGCGATCGCTGCGGCCCCGGCTCCTCTTTCCGAGTGACCGTGTCCCAGGCGCCACAGCCAGGACACCGGAACACGAACTCGGGCAGCCGCTGCTGGCATTCGCCGCACATGAACGCCATCCCGGGCTCACCCAGCGCGCCGAGGATCTGCTCGTAGTCCGCGCGCAACTCCTCGGACCTGTCCTGCGCGAGCAGCAGCGCCCCGAGCTCCTTCCGCGCCTCCCAGAACCGCGGGTGCTTCTCCACGATCGGCCGCAAGAGCTCAATCGCCCGAGCGGGACGCCCGGCGAGCTTGTGGACGAGCGCACGCGCCAGCTCATACGGCTCGGGGTTCGGCAGCGATCGCGCTCGGGTCTCCAGCAGGACATCCAGCTCGTCGGCCGGGACGTGCGAGGCGTGCATCAGCTTCGCGACCTTCGGCGCGAGCTCCGGCTCCAGCGACAGCGCGAGCTCCAGCGGCGACCGAACCTCCAGCGTCCGCCCGCGAGCGAGCCACGCCTCCGCCAACGCGAGATGTGCGTCCCCGCTCTTCGGATCCAGCTCCACCGCCCTCTGCGCGAGCGCCTCGCCCTGCTCCTTGTCCCGACGCGAGAGCTCCGCGAGCAGATGCGTGAGCAGCCGTTCGCCCTTCCCTTCCAGCCTGACGAGCTTCGCCTGCGCCTCCACCGCGCCAGAGAAATCACCGACCTCTTCCAGGATCTGGCGCTGAAGCTTGAGCGCCTCCTTCGAGTCCGGCTGCTCGGCCAGATGTTTGTTCACGGTCTCCAGCGCCTGATCGCGCAAGCCGCTGCGCTGATAGTCGACGGCCAGCTCCAGCCGCGCGCGCTGCTTCACCTCGGGCGACAGCCCCTGCCGCAGCAGGATGTTTCGATGCAGGCGCACGGCGCGATCCAGCTCGCCTTTTCGCCGGAACAGCGCGCCCAGCGCGAAGTACGTCTCCAGCGTCTGCGTGTTCAGCTGCGCGGCCTTCGAGAGCTCGGCGATCGCGGCGTCCGGATCATCCGAGAGCACGTACTTGAAGCCGGCGAGGTACGCGCGCGCCTGCTCTTCGGACCTGCCTTTGCTGAAGAGGGCAGTCAGCAGCGCCAGCAGCGCCGCGAGCGCCACCGCTCCGAAGATCGCGAGCAGTGCGGTCGGCTGAAGAGGCATCGCGAAGGAAGTGACTAGCTCTCGTAGCGCGGCGGCGCGGCGACCATGGACTCGGGCGTCGATGCCTCGGACGAGTTGTTGCTGGTGTAGAGCGGATCTTCTTCGCCGCTGTGCTGCTCGAGCTCGGGGTTGAGTCGGTCCTTCAGCTCTTTGCCCACGGTGAAGAACGGGGTGCGGCGCAGCGGCACGGACACCTGCTCGCCGGTCTTGGGATTGCGGCCCTGACGCGCGGGGCGGGTCTTCACGCCGAAGCTGCCGAAGCCACGGATCTCGATCCGTTCGCCTTCCTGGAGCGACTCGCTCATCGAGTCGAACACGGCGTTGACGATGCGCTCGATCTCCCGTCGCGGCACCCGGGGCGCGCGCTCGGCGATCAGTTCGATGAGCTGGCTCTTCGTCATGACTGCCCCCCGGCCCTGCTGCTACTGCATGTCCATCGTCGGCATCCGGTACTGCAACCCAACGCCGCCGAGCTGGTTCAAAGCTTCCGCGGTCGCGCCACGAACCATGGATGAAGCTTCGTCGCCGAGCAACTCCTTCAAAAATTTCTTCTCCTGCGCGGGGTACTCGACTTTCGGCTCGCCCTCAATCCCCGCCATCTTCCCCGCCGCCGCGACCGCATCCTCCAACCCGCCGAGCTCGTCCACCAGCTTGAGCTCCTTCGCCTGTCGCCCGGAGAAGACGCGTCCATCCGCGAGCGGACGTAAGTCATCCGCCTTCATCCCGCGACCCTCCGCCACATCGCCGATGAACTGCTCGTGGACGTCCTTGAGCACGCCCTGAAAGTATGCGCGCTCGTCGTCGGTCATCTCGCGGAACGGGCTGCCGGCATCCTTCATCTTGCCGGCGGTGATGACGTTCATCTGCACGCCCGCCCACTTCAACACGCC
>JBJMQN010000439.1:0-3438 GCA_045802665.1 Myxococcaceae bacterium
GCAGCTGTTGGGTTCGGTGTTGGTGCGGCACCCGGAGGGCAGCTCGATCTTCGGGTGACCGCTCAAGACGGAGGCGAGGAACGAGCTGATCTGCTCTCTCGCCGCGTCTCCCGCCGGAGTGGATTTGCTCGCGAAGCCGTGACGTTCGAGCGGCGAGCTGGCGTTCACCTTGTACTGAGTGATCGCGCTCGCGCCTTCCACGGACTGCGCTGACGCGGCGCCGTTGATTGGGTCCAGGATCTTTCCGACCTGCGCCGCGTGCACCGTCGTCGCGCAGAGCTCCGAGCCGATGTTCGGAAGGATCGTGTCGCCCATGCTCATCTGCAGCAGGTACACCGAGCCATCCGCGGCGAGCTCGTCGTTCCAGTTTCCGCCGTCGATGTCGTCCCAGAGCAGCTGGCTCAACGCGAGCGCGAACCGGAAATCGAGCGCGCTCGCGTAGCTGCCCTGAAGCCCCGGACGAATGAGCTCATACATGTCCGAGTTCGGAACGAAGTGCGTCCAGCCCGCGCCCGGCACATTGAGCACCGCGTAGCGCACGCGCGGAGACATGCCGGAGTAGACGAGGCCCATCGTTCCGCCCAGCGAGCCACCGGTCCAGATGGGCTCGGCGACATCGGGCCTGCGTCCCGCGACGGGATTGGCTGCGCCGTTCAGCGTGGGCGCGGAGAGCACGTCACCGAGATTTCCGTCGAGCGCGCGTTCGATCGCCGAGATGTCCGCGACTGCCTGCATGAGTCCCGCGGAGGATTTCTCCACGCCGCGCTGCAGTCCGTTGCTGAGGCCCAGGAACGTGTTCACCACGTTCGCATCGTCCCAGCCGTAGAAGAGGCCCGAGAGCTTTCCGAGTCCGAGCGCGGCGACGCGATCGTCGAAGAGATCGTCGTGGTAGTTGCCGCCGGTGCCGTGGCCGAAGATCACGATCCGGTAGTTGCCCGTGCCCTGCGGAATCATGAAGCGGAAGGGAGCGTCGTGAACGCCATTGGCGACGGGTTTGCCCTGCGCGTCGAGCGAGAGGAAGCCATCCGCCGTGCGGAACGAAGGCAGATTCGTCACGTGCCCTTCCACGACCGCGGCGACGGCGCCCGAGGTGGGAATGACGACTGAGTCGATCGTGACGCCGTTCTCGCGGCGCTGCACCGTGCCTTCGACCTGCTCGCGGATCGCGTTGAGCCGCCACTTCGGATCATTGCTGGAGCGCGTGGTGAAGTCCCAGACGCGGAGCACGTGCGCGGAATCGATGTTCGCGTCCTTGAGCAGCTGCCGGGTGGGCGCGTGGTACGCGGCGCGCTGTGCCTCTTCATCGTTCGAAGGTTGATCAAGTCCGAGCGACACCCGCGTCAGGTGATCCGCTGAGAGGGTCGCGCCGTCCGTCGTGTGGAGCGTGTCGAGCACGACGACGACGTGATCGCTGGCAGCGGCGAGCGGATGCAGCGGATAGCCGATGAGCAGTGACTCGACGCCGGTGATGCTGGAGTTGCTCGCGACGAGCTCGAGCTTGAGGGGGACCTCCGTTCCCTGATCCGAGCCCGGCTGCGCGACGAGCAGCCGCATCGAGTCCGCGATCGACTCCGGCGCGATCGTTCCCGAGAAGCCCGCCATGACCGGCGACAGGCGCGAGAAGCCGTCCGCGGTGGAGAGCTCGTTGATCTGCGCTTCGTGGAGCGGAATCGCGGTGCGATCGACGGCGAGGCGCAGCTTCGTCTCGGTGCTCTCGTCGCGGACCGTGAACACGTTCGACGGCCACGGGAGACCACAGCGCGTGGGATCCGCTGAGTCGCATTGCGCGGAGAGCGGCGTGCGATCGCCGGGCTGACGATCAGGAAGTTTGGATTTCGGCGAGCCGCACGCGAGGAGGATCAGCGCGGGGACGAGGAGGAGGCGACGCATGCGCGGCGAGCCATATCACCAGCGCTTCTCCCGAGTGGAGAGGGGCGCTGTCCGCCCTCTCGGAGGCCGAGAATTCACCTCTGAAAAGCGCGCACGGAATGAAGTCCCCGCGTGCCATGTCCGCGTGTTAAGCGACCCGGCGTGAGTGCTACCCCGAAGTCGCGCAAGCGCACCCCGCGCAAGAAACCCGCAGCGAAGGTTCCGAAGATTGAGCCGGTTGTCGAGGCGACACCGGAACCTCTCCCCGTCGACAACGAACCGTTCGAGGATCTGACGAGCGCGCCGGAGAAGGCGCTCGCGGCTCGCGTTCCTCCGCCGGCAGGTGACCGGCCCCGACCCGTTCGGCGGCGGGCGATCTTCATCGATGTCGAGAACACTTCGCGCGTCTCGCGGATCACCGAGGCCCTGACGGATCTCGCGATCGATCACGGCGATGCGTGGACGGACATCATCGCGTCTGGAAATTGGCGCGTGATCGGGAACGAGACGGCGCGGTTGCTGGCGAGCCGCGGCGCTCAGCTCGTTCACTCCGCGCCGGCGACGGGCGTGCGCGACTGGAGCGATCTGCGGATCGCGGTGGGAGCGGGCGTGTGGCTCGCGAGTGCGCGCGCCGGAGATCGTCTCGACATCGTCTCGGATGATCGAGCCTTCGATGCCGTGGGCGATGTCGCCTCGACGCTGGGCGTGCAGTACCACCGGCACAGTTATCGGAAGTCGCATCGCGCCGAGGCTGCCGCGGCACCGGTTGCGGCGGAACCGAGGACGCGTGGCCCGCGAAGGAGAGGCGGCAGGGGACGCCGGCCGACGGAGCGCGGTGGTTCGACGGCGGCTGCGGCTCCGGTCGTCGCGCCGGGTGATGCTGCTGCGAGTCCGATTGAGTCGAGCGAGGTGATCGAGGCGCCGGAGTTCACGGTGGAGAGTGAAGCGCCCGCGGGTCCTCCTCATGCGGCGCCTGTGGAGGATCTGCTGAAGGTCGTTCGCGATGCGCTGGAGAAATCACCGCAAGGTGTGTCCCTGGATGCGCTGGCGAATCGGTTGAAGTCGCTCGGGTTCCAGCGGCCGCCGAACTCGCCGAGGCTCGTGACCCGGCTGCGAGCGATCAAAGAGTTGGAAGTTTCCGACCGCGGGTTCATCAAGCTGCGCGGAGAAGGCAGCGCCGCGAAAGCGAGCGCGAGTTCGAGTGCGGCGGAACCGACGTCGGGAGATCCGGCGGCGAAGGGTGAACAGCCTCGGCGCAGACGACGCAGAGGCGGGCGCGGCCGCAGCCGGAGCGGCGGCGGGGGTGGCGCGGAGACGAAGCCGGCGGAGTGAGGCGTCGCGGTTCAGGCCCGAGCGCCGTCGTGAGTTCCCGGGATATGGGCGGGCTGACGCGCGAGTTGATCGCGGGTTCCGCTGCTGGGGACCGCGGTGGTGAATGGGCCACGCAGCCGGATGCCCGACACCCTGACGCTCACCACAATTGGCGACGCTCGCGGGATGACGACGCCTTTGGCCCGAATTGGGCGACGGCCGAGCGGTGCTGAACCCTCGACCGTCTGGCCTGCACCC